>CAYSAX010000124.1:0-3559 GCA_964429045.1 uncultured Pseudomonadota bacterium | reverse complement strand
AGATCACGATAATCTTGCAAACGAATTTCAACATTGCAACCTTTACATCTGTCTTGCGCACATTTTGCTTGTTCTTTTGAGATAGTAACTCCCGTTACCGCTACTCCGTATTTTTGTGCCATGTATTGAGCAAGTCCGCCCCACCCGCAGCCAATATCAAGCACTTTCATTCCCGGACGCAAATATAGTTTTTTACAAATCAGATCCAATTTATGCTCTTGAGCTTGCTCTAAATTCTTTGCATTCTTCCAATAGGCGCACGAATAGATCATACGTTTATCAAGCATTAATGAAAACAGATCATCCCCTAAATCATAATGCTGCTCTCCCACTTGAAATGCACGCGCTTTTGATTGCAGATTCATTAACTTCGATTGCATGACTGCAAAAATGGTATTTAAATTTATGGGGGCATTTGCAATCGCATCAGATCTAAATAGTTTAAAAAAGAATTGATCGAGCGCATCACTATCCCACCATCCATCCATATAGGATTCACCCAAGCCTAATGAGCCTTGTGCTAAAACGCGTGAAAATAGATCATGATTATGCACCAGAATATCTGAGGGACGCTCACCATTGATGGCAATATCAGCAGAAGATAATATTTTTTGTGCAGTAACTTCTGGATTTGAATGGTATAATTTTGACGCGATATATGCGATCGCGCTCAACGCAATTCCCAAGATAATAAAGCGTAATACTATTGAATGTCTCATTTTGCCACCCCTTGCAACGAGAACGTATAATAATTACTTTAAGTTTTGAATAAAAGCGCATGCAAAGTAAAGAGAATTGCGATATTTTCAGACAAGGCTATAATAAATCTATTATTTTAAAATTAAATGTATCATTTTCTAAAAGGATTATTAATGTCACGCACATTATTCTTTTCTTTCCTCATGTTACTTTCTTATGGTCCTGTTATTGCAGAAGGCCATCATGAAAAGCGCGATACTCATGTTACCATTGTAACGGAAGACAAAAACCATGATCATTGTCATGAGAAAATAGGGATTAGTGGGCGTGTTAATCAATTAACAAGAAATTGGATTCGCCCAACAATTGCTACTGCAGGATTACTAATAGCTTATGCTAATGCTGAAAGTACTCCCGAAAAAAGCTTTCAAAAAATGATCATTTATACTTCAGTCGGTTTTTCTGTAGGTCATTTTCTCAAGCAAGCGACTAAATTAAGCATGTATCTCAGAGGTATTCCAAAAAACTAATTATTTTACCATTTAGGATTATTATGTTTCGCACATTATTTTTAAGCATCTCAATGTTTGGATATTTTTCAGCATACGCTGAGAGCCATCACCATGAACGCGAAAAAGTCAAAATTGAAATTGAAGATCGTCACCATCACAAACAAAAGAATTTGGGAGGAATGCTCTTTGATGGCGGTATTCAATTCGTTGAGAATAATACGTATTTATTCACTGCTGCGGGCGCGAGTCTGTTCCTTTATGCTCCATTGAAATTCAAACGACGTTTCAACGATGCACAAATCGTCGGTATCGCTGCTGGACTCTGGCTTGGTGGTGGAATGATAACGCGTAGTTTTATGCGCGCAATTATGTCTCAACGTAATATTAAAAAAATTTAAATGAGGATTTACTATGAATTTTCATACCATTTTATCAACCACAGTTTTGTTTAGTCTTTTAGTTTCATTAGTTCCCATGAAATCTCATGCAGAGCCAAATCTCAAAAAGATTCTCTTATATGGCGGCGCAGCATTAGCTGGTGTAGGAGTGCTAAAAGCAGTAAAAGATGATAAGCCTGGTAATGGAGTGGTTTTAGTCGTAATCGGCGCAGGAATGGCGGCTGTAGCCAAACCAGAGCAAATCCAAAGAATTGTAAATGATTTAATGGGTAAATCTAAAGCTGAACGAACTCTAGACAAGGCTACCAACAATATTGGTGGGATCAAAAATTGGGGTGAAAGAACTTTTAAAGATGTCTACGATTGGTTTCCAAAGGTCTAAATTGATCTCTAATTCCCTAAATTTTAGCCCTGGACAAACCAGGGCTTTTTTTATCCCCTATTTTACCTCTAAAACAGGTTCAAAGTAGCCTCTTTCCCCCCTTGACTTACCCCCTATTTCTGGTAGAATTATTACAAATAGAAAACATTTGGAAAAGTGGAGGTTTTCATGGTTATTTCTACCTTATTCTCAAAACAGTATAAAGCCCTCAAAATAGCTGCCGTTGCAGGTACCGCTTTAATGGCCTTTTTAACCCTTCAAAAACGTCATCTCCCTATGGTTCAAACACAAACAATAAGCCCTCTGTGCGTGGGCCAAGCATGCCAAAATCAGGCTGATTTGAGCTACCAAAATGCTTTAGACGCTATCCAAAAAGAGTTCAATATTCCTCAAGAAGAATGGCAAAGAGCTCATCAAGAGTTTTTGGATATTTGTGAAGACAATAAAGATTTATTTGCTACAAATGCAAAGCCTAAAACTATTAAAGACGAATTAAAAAATCGCATACGTATTATTTTAGCAAACGCAGGAATAAATCCTGATAAAGTATCGATTGACTATACCAAAGAAAAAGGTTGCCCTGTGTCAGCGTTCCAAGAATATACTAAAGGTGGTCGCTTAAAGCACTCAATATCGATTAATAAAGCATGGTTTTCCAAACATCCAATAGAACTTCAAAACGCGATTATTAACCATGAAGTCACTCACCTTAAAAACTTTGACTGTGTTGAATATGGGATTATTGCTGAAGTGTTAAAACAGCATGGCGTATCACCAAAAAAATATGAAAACAGTAAATCAATGCAGAACTTTCGCCATATGCGTGAATTGCGCGCAGACCTTTTAGCAGGCGCCCGTGGTACCAGTATTGCACAGGCATTACACGAAGATTTTTGTAACTGCGTTGCACGTAATTATCAAGAAGATTTAAGTTCACATCCATCAAGTCAAACTCGCTTGGATCAGATGACGCAACTCTTAAACATCATGCAAATCGAACCCAATATCAAATTGGCTTAATGCTATTCTTTAAATTTCCACAACAAATCTAAGGCTGCTTTAGGCGATAGATGATCATAATCTATCTTACTTAAAGCAGCCAATTTTTTTTGTGCATCATGCAATTGCGCTTGCAACTCTTGCATTTTTTGCAGCGCAAAATCAGATGATCTATCAGGTATCGCCGGCATAATATGCGCATGTGAATTTGATTGTAGCTCATCTAAAATGTGCTCTGCACGATTTACGATGGTAAAGGGCAGCTGAGCAAGCTTTGCAACTTCAACCCCAAAACTTCCTTGCGCAACACCCGGCATAATTGTATATAAAAACTGAATACCACTATGATTTTTTTTACTCGCTGCATGATGGCACACAATTCCATTAAAACTTTGCGGAAGCAAAGTAAGTTCATGATAATGGGTTGCAAATAAGCAACGCGCTTTAATCGTGGTATGAATAAATTCAACAACTGCTTGCGCAATAGCAAGCTCATCAAACGTACTTGTTCCTCTTCCCACTTCATCAAGAATAACTAAACTACGTGCGGTTGCTTGCGTGCAAATTGC
>CAYSAX010000123.1:0-3564 GCA_964429045.1 uncultured Pseudomonadota bacterium | reverse complement strand
TTGAACCGTTAAAACAGATCTTTTCAATCGATGAAACGCATTTTCCTGATGTGGATTGTGTAATTCTTTTTGATATCTCTTTTGAAGATTGGAAACAGTTTGTCCAATCGCGGCATCGCCAATGGGATACTGATGTTGATTTAGCCAAAACATATGAGCCTAATAAAAAATATATTACTCAAGCAGTAACAGAGCACTGCAAAAAATTTAATATTAAACTCATTCACTTTACACAAATATTTGGTGATCCAAAAATGCAAGCAGAGCGGTTAAAAGATTTATTAATTCAAGAAAAAATTATTTAATATTATTAAGTCGAGAAGTAACTAAATCACTTAATTGCTTAAATGATATTTGTGTTTGATTGTTTTCTCGGCTCCATTTTTCAAGCATTGCTTGGTTAATTCGAGCATTCTTTATATGTGAGTCTAATTTATAATATATCCTATCTGGCTGCACTTGAATGCTGCATTTTATACGAGGTTTACCACTGCGTTTTGCTAGTAGTGGATTGCCTAACAACTGAGCTTCTTTGCTCCAGAGTTCTTTTAAATGATCTAATAAGACGCTTCTTTTTTCTGGAGTATCTATAGCAAAAATAGCTTCGGCATATTGAGATTCAAGTGTTCCGAGTGCGCATACTAATAAGCAACGATCCTCAAGTATCTTTTTTTTATCTTCAGATGAATATTGCATGGATATAAGGGAGTTACAGCTAACGATTGCAACAACTAGAAGGATGTTTTTCATGATGTCTGTGATTAAAGGGTTTTGTTTGAATATAATTTTTTATTTCTCGTGGATCTCAACTAGAAATAGCTTTTTATCATAGCCACCTCGAAAAGCGAGTTTCTCTTTGCGTACTTTTTCGAGCTCTTCCCATGAACCAGCAACGATAGGAGCCAGCGCATGGATTACTTCTAAGATATCGGCAAGCTCTTCTGCTATGGGCTCTTCTAAAAACTCATTCATTTCTTCTTGAAGTTTTTTAAAAAGGGCAATTTTATATTCTTCAGCTGATAAAATATAGGTAACTGCAGTTTCGTCTTTGAGAGCTAGATTTTCATGAATATTATTGCGTGCAAGTTTATTAAGAACTCTTACTTTTTTGCTCATTAAGCATTCTCGTTTGGATCATTTTTGTTAGTATCTGGTTGTCCAACATGAATCTCAACTAATCCATAGATACCATTGTCCGCATGTGTTTTTTGACGCATGGAATCAATGGTTTTATAAATTGCAGCAAAAATTTGTTCAGTTGTAAATTCATTATCATTGCTTGCATAACATTTATTAATGAGATCATTTACCTCAAGGGTAATCTCTTTCCAGAGCTGTTTATCATAGTTGTCATCACGTATGTTAGCTTTAATACGGATGCTTACTTCTGGTGAATTAATAATTTGTTCATATGTTGGTTTTTCTAAGTTTTCTTGTGATTGAATTGATATGAAGGAAATAATAGAAAAATAAAATATAATTTTTTGCATAATTCTACCTTTTTTATTTTTGCGCTCTTGGCTTTAGCTGCTGACGGTCACTGATTCTTTGATCTAATGCTTGGTGTTTGTAAAATTTTTGCAAAGCATCTTGACGTTGTTGTAGCGCAGTTTGATTACATTTTTGATTCATATGAGAAAGACATGCTTGAGTGCAGCTATTCTTTTTACAATGCCGAGCTACATCTTGCCAGTATTGAGCATTGAGACGAGCTTTGTGTGCTTCATGCTCGGCTGCATCTCGTTGTGCTTTTAATTTTTCAATTTCAATTTGTGTTGAGGTTTTGCGTGGTGCTGCAGGTCTTAATGCAGGGCGAATAACCGGGGTATTGCGACGCAACATAGCTGGCATAGATATAAAAGATGCGGTGCTTAAAAGAATTAATGTGCAAAATTTCATAATAACTCCATGTTAGATATTCATTGTAAAACAAATAATCATCTTTTAGTTTACTCTTCCAAGGAATTATACGCCAGTAATTCTTGTTTTTTTCGGAGTGGTTCACACACTAAAAACCTGTTTGTTTTATGATATGCAATAATGTCTTTAATTTTTTGAATATCCGCAATAGGCTTTGATTTTGTTTGAAAAATCTTAAATTTTGTTTTAATCAAATACACACGATAATTTCTCTTATCAATCTGTTCTGAATTTGCAATCTTTGTTTTAATATCAAGAATGTTAGCATCTGCAGCAAAAGTAAGATGCATATTTGCTTTTGTTAAGGTAGATACAATTATGTTAATTGGCTCTGCTACTGGTGCTTCCATAGCACTAGTATAAATGCTAAATATTAATCCACATACAAAAAAATTATTAATTAATAGCTTATTGTTGATACTCTTCATTGTTAATAAAAACCTTACGCTTTTGACTTATCGTATTAGGTTTTCTTTTAACACGAATATGTTTTTCTTGTAAATGATGATCAGGATAAAGCTTAGATTTGCCGGGTAGAGCCAGAGTTTGAGCATTCTTCTGGGTACATACCTTTAACCGTAATGTTTCAATCAAGCCGTAGGCAGTATTATGAATGGTGACTTGTCTGCGTGAAGCAATGGGTCTGCAATTGCGTGCACGATGCATTGCAAATACGACGTGGCTTGGGCGCACCATGCTCAGTGATGGAAAGATAAAAGTAGTACAAAGAAATAACACGAAACTTTTCATGGATTTATTCCAGGGTTTAAAAGAGTTTTTAGTTGGGGGTTAGCTTCCATTTTGGAACGCACTGTTCGTTTAAACATATCGGCGTGGTCAATACGTGCGCCGTAAGCTAAAAGAAGTTTAACCGCGTCCACTTTGCAATTGTGTGCGGCCCACCATACCGGAGTTTGTCCAAATTTGTCTTGTATATCGATAGTTCCTCTTGCAGCGAGCGTTTGTTCAATTATATTTTTAAGATTAAGAAGGTCGGTACATTTATAGGCGGCATCATGTAATTCAGTCCAGGTTGGATCATTTTTATATTGGACTTGCAGGTGATCATAGGAACCGCATACTGCAATAGGACGCGGTTTATCCATGCATATTGAACTGCTCGTCCAAGCGATGAATACGGTTAAATATTTTACCATAGGTCAAAATTGAATTTAAAACGGTTACCACATGAATCATTTTTAAACAGATTTTCCTGTGTTATTTTTAAGATTGCCGGTGGGATTACTTTTATAAGCCCTTCAATAAAAGGTACCGTGCTGGCAACATCAGCATTTTCATGCATTAATCTAATAATTTCAGTAAGCATCGTGTTCCATCGTTGCTGTTCGGCTGGCTCGCTACCTGCTTGGAGCTCTAATTCAATGTGGACACCTGGTTCTTTTTGTAAACGTAGCTCATCACTGAGGGCAAAAATGCCATTGTATTTTTTGAGTTGATGTTTTTCAATCACCGTTTTTAAAAATGTGAGCGCATTTTGTAAAAATAATTGCGGATCTTCAAATTCATCGGTAGGAAATATTTGTATAAATTCTTTGAAGCTGTCTAAATATATTTCTTCATTCGTTTGATCATTCCCTGAATCTATTAACAGCTCACAAGCAATTTTTTGAGTATCTTCAAGAC
>CAYSAX010000122.1:0-3598 GCA_964429045.1 uncultured Pseudomonadota bacterium | reverse complement strand
TTGATCGAACAACTCTTTCAGTTGATGCTCAAAAAACAATGATTAGATCGATGGTGCTAACTTGTATTGAAAACAATGATATTGGTGGAATTCATGGATTCCTTAATGTATATGATAGCGATACGCAAGCCGCGGAATATATAACCTCCGATCTACTCGAAACTGCGCAAGTTATGCGTGATAGAGCAGCGACATTACAAGACTTCTTAGATTCTCGAAGAGTAAATAATGCATATAAGGTTTGGGAAAAACTTAATCAAATAGTTAATAATCCTTGCCCAGTAGTTTTATTAACAAGTGGTTCTGATTCAGATTATTCAGAAGATGTATCTGATACACAAATTGTATTGAATAGAATAAAAAATGCATTCACACAATCTACTTTAGAATCAATAGTGGATACACAAAAAGCTGAAAAAATTATGCTGCTACTTGCAGAGGAAAAAAGAAAACAAAGGCATGGTGAACTAGACTGGGAATCACCTAAATCCTCATCTTCAAATGGAAGTGGCTTGCGTGAATACTTAGGTTCTTTTAAAGCACTTACTCTCGATTAGAAAATTGTTGATAAATAAAAAATCACTCTTTATATTTCGCCGCGATTTAAGACTTGCTGACAATCGCGGCTTACTTAAAGCCTTGCAAGAAAGCAATACAGTCATTCCCTGTTTTATTTTTGATCCACGACAAGTTGGGGATAAAAATAACTATGCCAGCACTAATTGCATTCAATTCATGATTGAATGCCTTAGTGATTTGGATGAACAGCTCCATAAAAAAGATGGGCGTCTATATTATTTTTATGGTAAAGCGGAAGAAATTGTAACAATGCTTATTGAACAAGAGCACATCGATGCAGTCTATTGTAATCGCGATTATACTCCTTTTAGCATCAACCGCGATGAAGCAATAAAAAAAATATGCATTCAACATAATACTGCATTCATCCCAACCCCAGATCTTTTACTTCATGAACCTAAAAAGGTTTTAACGGGCAGTAATACTCCTTATTCTATTTTTACTGCTTTTTATAAAAAGAGTCTTACTCTTCCAGTAGTTGAGCCAATTAACAAAATACCAGATCATTTTTATCAAAAGCCAATCAAAAACAGTCAAGGTAAACAAATCTTTAAAAAGATTTTATCAATCATCAATAAACATGTTTGGGTGCACGGTGGCAGATCACAGGGACTAAAAATCTTAAAATCAATTAAAACTCTCTCGGATTATCAAAAGACACGAGATATCCCTTGTTTGCCTACTTCATTTTTGTCCGCACACTTAAAATTTGGCACCATTTCAATCCGCGAAACCTATTGGCATATCGCAAACACGTTAGGTAAAAATCATCCATTGCTACGCCAACTCTATTGGCGTGACTTTTTTACTCATGTTGCGTATTATTCTCCATTTGTTTTTGGACATGCCTTTCATGAGAAATACAACAGGCTCCCCTGGAAAAATAATAAAGTTGATTTTAAAGCATGGTGCGAAGGCAAAACAGGATTTCCCATTGTTGATGCAGGCATGCGTCAACTTAATCAAACCGGTTGGATGCACAATCGAGTTCGTATGATCGTCGCATCATTTTTAGTAAAAGATTTGCATATCGATTGGCGTTGGGGAGAGCAATATTTTGCACAACAATTAGTTGATTATGATCCAGCAGTGAATAATGGCAATTGGCAATGGTGCGCCTCAACCGGATGCGACGCGCAACCCTATTTTAGAATTTTTAATCCATGGATCCAACAAAAAAAATTCGACCCTGAATGTAAATATATAAAAAAATGGATTCCTGAATTAAAAAATATCGCACCTAAGATAATTCATAATTTAAACAATCCCAAACAGATTACCCTTAAAAACTATCTAAAGCCCATTATTGATCATGCGAAAGAGGCTGCCCTTGCAAAACAGTTCTATAAAAGAGTAAAATGAAAAAAATAGAAAGGGAGTAATATGATTTGCCGCGATAAAGTAATATTTTCATGTCTGATAGCTGCCGGATTGGGCGCAGCCGGCGGTTATATATTTTCATCTAAATTTTGTGCGGTAACGATCGTAAATCGAGTTGGCCAAGCACTATCATCAAATCAAAATTTGATTAACCTTTTTAATGAACAGGCATTTTCTACAAGCAATCTTTTGCGCTCTGTTTTTTTTAATCTTCCCGATACGCAAGCGCAAGCCGATCATCTGAGTACCAATCAAAATAGAATAATTGACACATTACATTCTGTTTACGGCAACACTATTTCAAATAATTTACGATCATTGTTTGAACGTAATAAAGATTTAATTATACAGATGGCAACTCAAGCACGGGATAAACTACAATTTAATCAAACAGCTGATGAATTAAGAAAAAACAATGACCAAATTTCAAAAACTATAAATGATTTAAATACAAAAAGTCCTCATATATCAATGAACGAAATACCATTTCTAATTACGCAACAAATTATCGCCTTACAAAATAATAATTGGAAAAATTCAATCGACTTCTTAGAGCAAACAAGAATTTCATATGAAAAAGCAGCAGAACAAATTAATGGTGCTATAGCTGAGCAATTTCCACATAAAATTTAGAGTCTTAAAAGTAAGTTAATTTGACAAAAAAGTCAGAAATCCTTACTTTTTCTTTAAGAAAACCAAGTAATCTCCAGCTAAAAGGACACCTATGCTTTTTTTGAACATTTTTTTTATATTTTTATTTTCATTAGCTCCCTTACATTTATCTGCAGGCGAACCGCCTCACATTCAGTCCAGCAGAAATTCAAGCCCGGTTGTTAAAGTAGCGGTTCTTGATAAAAAAGTAGCAGTTTTAAATTATGAATATCCAGGGAGCAACCATGTGTATGTTACTTATGTTCCTTGTCAAGGATCAGAATCCCACGAAACAGGCTACGGACGTCACAGCGTTCCATCACCAATTCCAGCATTGGAAGCAAACATTTCTTTAGCAAGTGAATCCAAATCTTCTTCGCTTACTGATCAAAGTAAGTTGGACGCAATACGAACAGTTTCAAATGGTGAAGTTTTATCACAATCAACAGAACGATTTAATTTTCTTAAAGACGAGCTTGCTTCTCTTAAACAATTGGTAGTTCAACTTAGTCAAAAATTGCCAATATCTCCTGAGAATCCAAGCAAATAATTTGCTCTGTACACATTTGATCTATAATTTTTTGAACACGGACATGATCTTTATCAATCATGTCCGTTAATTTTTTTAAAGAAATTGGTTCTGGAGTTACCGTTAAAATTTTTAAAATCTTACCACGAATTTGACGATCAGAGCCTTCAAATTTGGATTGCGTGATATAATGTTTACTTTTTCTGCTCGGATTTATAACTGTTTTTTTAAGCATTACTCCATAATCCATCAAAGCATAATACCACTCACGCGCATTGCCATGGTCAACCGTCTGTTTGATCAATGGTAATAGCTCTTTATCACTGACTTTATCGGTGCGATGTTTAAAAAATGTATGGATAAAGACAGCACGAATATTGGTTTCGATAAACACAACGGGCATATTAAAAGCAAAAGCACAAAAAGAGCCGGCGGTATAGGGGCCAATGCCAGAAAATG
>CAYSAX010000121.1:0-3611 GCA_964429045.1 uncultured Pseudomonadota bacterium | reverse complement strand
CAAGCCCAACCTAAAGTAGACCCTTTTGCGCGCATTGCATTCGGAGCTTTTGGTATTTTTACAGGGATTGTCGCCTATGAAGCAGGTATGAATACAAAAAAACTTGTAAAAAATCATATCCAGGACCCACGCGCATCAAACGCGTATTGGAATTTACGCGCAGGCGTAGCTCCTATTGTTCCTATGATGGTGAGTGTTACTGTCAGTCTAGCGACTGCTGCCGTCACTGCACTCTTTACTATTGAAGCAATCACCGGTAAAGACGTCATCGGCCTCTATAAATAAATCACTATTAAGGAGAAATTATAATGTTATCGAAGAAAATCACTCTTTCACTCTTATCACTGGCGTTAATAGCACCCTTTGCTCAAGCAGCAACAAGCCAATCTGAATCAACCCCTGCTCAGATGATCACTATCGAGCAACCTCAAGCAATCCTCGCTCAAAATATGCCTCAGCAAACACGTTGGGAAACATTCGTCTATAAAGTTGCTCCTTTAGGCGTATATATCGTTCCCGCATCTGCTTCGGTTGGTGCAGCTGCTGCAACAGTAGCATTAGGACTATCTTTAAGAGATAAAGCATCCCTTAAACATGCTGCAATTACCGCCGCAACTGCCGGCGTTGCTGGATTCGCATTAAGCATTAATTGCTTATTCTGGACTCATTTTGGTATTACAGAATCATTAGATTAATTAAGGAGAAATCATGTTAAAAAGAATACTATTACCTTTAATACTTTTAGCCTCAGTTCCTGCAATCAAGGCAACCCCTATTTTGCCCGCAAACGTTACCTTAGAACAAGCTCAAAAAGCTAATAAAGTAATGCTGTGGGATATTCATAACGTGTTAGCGCAAAAAGAAGGCGGCGCGAAATTAGCAAAAGCAGCAGATTTCTTTAAGACTGCTCCTAAGTGGGAAGTCGCTCGTGCACTTGTTAACTTTAGCTTATTAAAAGATATTTTCACTTTACCTAAGTCAGCTGATGCATCAGGCGAAGCATATGTCACCATCTTTGCAAAACGTAATTTTCCTGGCCTTGCAGCAGCAGTAGAAAGAGTAAGTAACGCATACAAACCACGCGCAGGGATGCTTGAATTGATCTTGAAACTCAATGGAAAGGGTATCACTCAACGCTTTGCTTCTAATATCGGTCCCCGTCTATTAGAAAACTTAAATGCGAAATTCAAAAAAGAATACAATAATAATATGTTCGATTATATCAAACCGGGCAAAATCGTGAGTTACGATGGTAAAACTGGCGATCAATTGGCAACTATTGGTAAACCAGATCCAAAATTCTATAAAGAATTGAACGCAACATACAACAATGATCAGAAAGAATTATTCGTGTTCGTGGATGATAAATTAGAAAACGCTCAAGGCGGTATTAAAGAAAATTGGGTCGGCGTACACTTTGATTTAAAAGCAAAAGATCCGATGGCAAATTTATACCAAGATTTAAAAGCAGTTGGATTCGATATTTAATCTTCGATACAAAACATGGAAATTTTATGATATCCAAGAAAATAATTTTAGCATTTTTATCATTTGCAGCATTAAACAATTCAATATTTGCCCTAAGTGAAAAAAACCAACCCGGGGTATATTCCAATTACAAAGAGATTCCGTATAAACCCTATGAAATAAAAATTAAAAGGCCAGAATTAATTCTTGGTGGCATTTTAGCAAGCACAGTAGCAGGCTCAATATTCTTAGGAAACTATTCAGCTGAAACTATACCGGGAAAAATCTTTGCGAGCATTGCATGGTTTGCTTCCGCTGAACTTGTTCAAAATGGCCTTTTATTCGCATTATGTGATATAGGCATGATAAAAGAAAGAAATAACGAAGTGTATCTTCGATTATAATTTTTGAATTTGACAATCCAATAACAATAACGTGGAGGTTATATGTTAAAACAAATTTTATTTTCATGCACCTTATTATCATCAATAGGTGCATCTGCTTACACCACAACTTATTATCCAAAAGGGGTTACACTCGCACATGTTCATCATGCTCCACAAATAAAAATTTTCTGGGATATTCATGGTGTGCTTGGCCAAAAAGACGGCGCTGCTCGATTTGGCGCGGTAATGGGCAACCTATTTACCCTTGGTGCCTCAAAAATGGGTGATGATAAATCATGGAACGAAATTAGTAAAATTAAGAAAGAAGCCGATATTTCCGGTGAAGCATACATGCACGTACTTACCAAAAATGGTAATCCGAATGCCGCTCGTGCCGCAGAAGAGGTTGCTAATGCCTATAAACCACGTAAAGGCATGCAAGAGATTGTACAAAAACTTAATACTGCTGGTCACGACCAACATCTGGCATCAAATATTGGTCCACGCTGTTTTGAGAATTTAAAACGTAAATTTAGCAAGAAAAAAGAGGGCCGATTTATCTTTGATATCATTAAGCCGGGTAAAATTGTTGATTACAGTAAATATGGCAATGGCAGTATCCGCACGGATATTAATCCAATCCATTTATCTCCTGTTGCTAAGCCCCATGGCCAATTCTTTAGAGATTTACAAAAGAACTTTAACCCCGACGGAAAATTCTTAATGGTTATGATCGATGATCGCATGGAAAATATTCATAGTGCGGTTAATGAAGGCTTTGTTTCTATTCATATGGATATTGGCCGTGATCATCCAGTTAGAGAATTAAATCAAGAGTTAGAAAGATTACAACTTTTTAAACCGCGAAAAGTATAATTCTCTTTTAAAAATACTCTCCAGCTGGTAATGTTTTATAAATCATTATCAGTTGGAGAACTCATCATGTTAAAACGTTTCATTTTCATATGCTTATTGTCTTTGTCAGCATTATCCCCTGCCCTCGCTAGAGAACAATCGATTCCAAAAAAAGTCATTGGCGGATTATTGCAAATTGCTCATCGGCACGCCTATTTGCTCACCTTGCCATTAGTTTTTGTATATTATGACAAACTTGACCGAGTTCATAATCAACCAGATCCAACCGCAGCAACACTCGCGCTTTCAACTATAGGCTGGCTTATGACCGCTCCACTCTGCAAAACAATTTCATTAGTTGCGCTCAATATTGCAGAAATTCCACCATTACCTGAATAAAAGATCTACTTATCAACGTAATGTCTTGGAATTTAAAAGATAGATTAATATACTTTCTCTGCACCATTTAAAAAAGAGAAGGTATATGAAAAAAATAATAACCCTTATTGCAATTATTTGTTTTACAGCTCCACTCTATGGCATGAGAGCGCAGTTTGGATTGGATCACGCACGCTTAACTATGATAAAAAAAGCATATGCTGATTATCTAACTGCTACTAGGCACTTAGATAGCCGAACAATAGCCCAAGCAACGGCGGCTATTAAAGAAGCTCGCCAAAACGTATCCCTTTGGCAAAGATTAATAGGCTATTCCCATTTAACTGCTGCTGATCGCTATGAAGTCCATCATGTTTTCAGTGACAGTTTGCTCTTAAGACATTTTGAAAAACGTATTGATTGTCTTCCATGGCAAGAAAAACAGGATAGGGAAAAAGAATTATCCGATCTTCGCGATACCATAATGGAAAATCTTGGCCAAGGCCCTTACATCGCTGCACGCAA
>CAYSAX010000120.1:0-3634 GCA_964429045.1 uncultured Pseudomonadota bacterium | reverse complement strand
ATTCTAAGGAAGCTGATAAATTAATATTAAATATTAATGAAAATAGTCATATTATTTTTGTGCGTATTATTTAGTTTAACGATGTGCGGTATGGATTTTATTACCCAAACATCTGTTGAGCCTTCAATTTCTGCACAAAAAAAAGATACCTTGTATCAAACGAAACGTGACAAGCTTTTGTGCTCTTAGAAATGTCTTTATCAAAATGAGTTATTATCGCGTCATTCTGTTAGAGAGCGTGATGAGATGGCAGTTGTCCTGCATAATGACTTAGAAAAAAGAATTGCGCATTTAAAAAAACAGTTGATTGAAGAGTTATGGACGCAAGGAGCTGGCTTAGCATCTGCCGCAGCAAATGGGACGGCGTTTTATTACTCTGACGATATTATGCCATTTGCAGGATTTCTGGTCTCGCTCATGTTGAGTGCTGTTTATCTTGAAAGTACGTTATTGGAAACTAGATGTTCTTTAGGATTTAATGGTATTTACTTAAAGAAATTTAAAAAAGTAAAAATGCTAAAAGAATTAGAGATGGTTATTTCAGATAATTATGAAGAAAAATAGATTATTTTTTTTAATAGTGATAACAAGCAGTTATATTTTTGCTATGGAAGAATATCCACAACTTGGACAACCTTCCAGAACACAAGTGCAAGAGGCTGAGCTACGCTATCGTGAAAAACGTGATCACGTAACACAAGCATATGTTGGTCAATGGCGAACTGAAGAAGAGAAAGAAAAAAGATTTGAATCATTGATCTCAGAAACTAAAAGTGAGGTACGTGAATTTTCTTCCAAGGTAACAAATAGTGATATTTGGTCACTCGCGTATGCAGCTTTTTCAATGGTTAGTTGCATGGTGGGGGCCATGCAATGCTCTCGAGGATCGCTGAGTGAGATGGAAGCAATTGGTGCCTGTATAATATGTGGAGTTAGCATTGTATCGGGCTTATGTTCATATACCAGTTTTTGTAATATCTGTCTTGCGCGCGAACTGAAAGATGTTAATCAAGCAAGACTCAAAAATTACTTAGAAGTTAAACAATTACAACCTATACAAATAATAGTGAAACATCATGACGATTAAACAACTTTTTTTATTAACGCTTTTAATGCAGCCTTTGGTCGCAATGGAGCAAGTACCAAAACAGCAAAAAGAGCATGCGTTGCAAAATTATAAAGCACAACGGGATAGTCTTTTTTGTGGGATGTATTTTTTTAATCTGAATGACTCTGAACATAAAAAAGAGACTTATTTTGCAAAATTGAAAGAGTTATATGGACTTCATAAGCAGGAAGTTTGTATCGGATGCACTTTGTGTACAACGGCAACTGCAGTAGCATGTTGTGCAATTCCTTATGCTTGTGATTCGCAATTTTGTTATGATTATCCTGCGGGTTGGATTTGTTGTTGGATAATCAAATGTGGAGCAATAGGAGCGGATGCTGCTATTGCTGATAAAGTGATTAAAGATTGTTGTAATTATTGGAAAACAAGAAAAATTGTTAATCAAGCTGCACACGTTGAGCAGTTACGGCCAATATCAGTGAAAGTAGAAAAGGTAGAATAATGAAACTATGCCTATTAATTCTTATTATTTTTGTTTCCAACTGTTTTGCAATGTATCAGAGTGAAGATGAGGCGAAGGCTCAATACCATAAAGAAAGCGCTAATCTTTCTGATTATCAAAAAGCTCGAAATAGAAAGCTTATTGAAAGTATGGCTGTATATGGTTTTATTCATTTAAAGGAATTAACCGAAGAGCAAAAAGACCAACGCTTTATTGAACGCCTTAATATGCAAGAATATATTTCCTATGAGCGCATGCAATGCCTAAAAACAGGCGTGGCAAGTATATTTTCCTGGCTTGGAACCGGATTATTAGCGTATGCTTTTCACACAGAAGGGGCTGATGCTTGGGGAAATGAGCAATGCACCGTGGAACCCAAAAAAACCGCAACCATAACAGTATGTGCAATTTGTGGTGGCGCAATGTTTTGTGTTTCATATTTTTCTAGTTGGTTATTATGTGAGGCATGTAAGGGACTGCGTTATGGTAAGAAATGCCAAAAAGAGTTTGAGCAGGTACTTCAACTTAAAATGGGAGAGAAAAAGAGTGAATAGATTTTTTTTATTACTTATTCTCTTTGTGTCAGCTTCACCCTCGGAACGCCGTGCAATATTGGAAGGAACACGTAATCATCAAAATAAATCGTTAATTTCGCGTTTAATACGCAAAATGCAAACTTATTCTCCTCATATGGGTTTTGGAGGGATTATGGGAACTCAGCTTTGTATTACCTTAATTGATACGGTAGCTGCGGAAGGTTGTTCAAGCTGGATTGAACCTTTGGGAAAGGCAGCCGTATGTTGCTGTGTATGTGGAACGTGTTGCGCATGTATCGCGTGCAATGAATGCAGAAAAGAATGGAAGAAGCATGAAAAAAAATAATTACTTAATTATCCTATCTTTATTTTTTATTTCTTTGATAAATGCAATGGAGCGGCCGGGAGCAGTTACTCGTGCGCGTACACAACAACAACGAACGGCACGTGATAGAGTTTTGTCTGAAGTGCGTATGCCGGTTAATGAATGGTCTGAAGAATCTAAACAGCATTATTTTACTAACTATTGGCATAGATTATTGCACCTTAAATCTAACTATGTCAAAGACGCAGAACTTTCGGTGCATCTATGTGTGACCAGTTGGATAGTTTCTACATTATGCGCAGTCGGAGCGCATCATTCAACATCGGTGGTATGCCAAGTATGTGGAGCGACCAGCGCGCTCTTGGGTTGCGCATTCGGTACAGAAGAACTTATATTAGCATGCCAAGCATGCAGAAATCATGCGTCTACACGAAACAGAATCGAGAATATTTCAGAAAGAATGGGATGGGAATGGCAAGAGTTTCAGTAATTATTTGTGGATTCACGGCGCTATTATTTTGGTCATCTTTATTTGGTATGGAAGAATATCGAGCAACAAGAGATGCCTACTTAGCCAATCATGGCCTTCTGCTGAATGACGATCAAAGTAATGAGTTGCAGTTTAAGATGCATTATGGCTTAACTTCTGGGTTTCGTGAAAGCAATAGTAGCACTGCGAAGTTAGGGGTAATGTTATCTGCAGTGAATTTTGGCATGAGTTATGTGCCAGTAAGTCCCGTATTTGAATATGTTTTTGGACTTACTAATTTTAATTATTTTCTTGCAGCATTTGTTGCTGCAGGAGGAGTGGTTGGATTAGGTAGTAGCGCGCATTATGCCTATAAAGCTTGGAATTTTTCAAAGCAAGTACAAGAAATGGATGAAATTAAAAAGTATTCAGTTTTAAAGGATGGCTGTGAAGTTTCTAGCGATGACATTTAGTTTATTGGTTTTAGTTAGCAATGCAATGCAGCAACCAATAATCGGTGAGCAATGTGCAGCTATGCAAGAGTATCGTAAGAATAGAGATGCCATATTAGAAATGTTAGTGGATGGACATCTTTTGCACCAAAGCGAATCCGTAAGAGATGCGTTACTTATTCAGTGTCGCAATAAGTATTTAGCGGCTGCCAAAGAGCGTGAAAGCGAAAGGTTTGTGAGCAGGGCGCAATCGATTTTTATTAGTGGGCTTGTGGGTGCGC
>CAYSAX010000119.1:0-3697 GCA_964429045.1 uncultured Pseudomonadota bacterium | reverse complement strand
TCACCGGAACGATCAGTAATTTAAAGCTTCGTGGAAGTTGGGGAATTTTGGGTAATCAGGAAATTGGAAACTATGCCACTCAAAATACAATTTCAAACGGAATAAATTACGTTCAGGGAAACCAGTGGTGGTTGGGCTCTATCTCAGCAAATTATGCTTCTCCTGTTGATTTGACCTGGGAAGAAACTAAAACAATCGATTTTCTTGAACATCAAGAAATAACACGCAATGGGCTCTTGGACAAAGAAGCTCAAGATATTATTATTTGCTCCTATCGCGGCACGGGTGAACCCAAATTAGTTGACATTCGCTATCCGGTGAGCACGTTCCAAAGAATGGCATTCACCTTAAAAAATCTTTGGGATTAGCCTAAAGATTCATAGTAAAATTAATAATAATCGGTTCATGTTTGCTGTATATTAGAAACTTCTTAAAATCTGATTGGCTCACACTTATTGTTGCATCGTTTTCAAGTGGATGCGCATTGATTATAGCATGCTGCATAATTGTTTCATCTAAGACTAATTGTACTTTATGATCAGTATCATTAATAAGTGCAAAGGGTGTTACCGATCCTGGTTTTACCCCTAAATACTGCATGAGCAACTGTTCATTGGCAAATCGCAATTTAGGGGCACTAATAAGCTGTGCAACTTTTTTAAGTTCAATTTTAGTATGATCCTGCGCAACGATAAGCCAGAATTTTCCATTATCATCTTTTAAAAAAAGATTTTTAATGTGAGCACCCGGAATTGTATCATATATTTTTTGAGCCTGCTCCACAGTAAAAAGCTGCTCATGTTCATGAAGACTATAAGAAATATCCATCTCTTTGAGTTGTTTTAAAAGTTCTTGTTTGGTACAAATCATAAAATCCTAGGGAGTTTTCAATTCAAAATTACATTGATCATACGAATCTTCAGGCTCTATAAACGTAAATGAAAAAGGCACTCCATTCATGGGATGCCAGTGAAGTTCGGGGGGACAAGAAATACGGGCATGGGTTTGAGTAAAGGCAGGAACATTTTTGCGCGTAACTTTTCCTTTTACTTTATTTTGACATTTGTCTCGTTGCATGTTGGCAGCAATTTGATGAACCATGGCAGCATCTACCTGAGTTGCTTGTGCAGCTTTTTGTAAATATCTTCCCCATTCTTTGCAAGTTGCTGCATGCTTTTCTTCTTCTGTCTGCATAGCTCTGAGTGAAATAAATAAAAAAAAGATCAATGGTATTATCAATAATTTTTGCATAGTCATTATTCCTTTTTTATGATTTTTTTGCTGAACATAAAAAAAAGCCTGCACGGTTAACATACCCTACAGGCTTTTAATTTTTCAGCAAAAATTAATTTTTACTTCCAATAGCTACTCTTACTAGCGATAATGATAAACGGGAAGTTTCGGCTTTAACACGGGCAATACTACTGCAGGACGCGGATGAACATGATAATGAGGTCTATTAGCATTTACCCAGGTATTATAATTTATTGCATCTGCAACGCGCCGCGCAGCAGCTTCAATCGTTTGCAGTCGTGTTTCAGTTATAAAACCAGTATCTTTTTTAATCTGGAATATCCAATCGGTTAATTTTGTTTCATAACCTTTGATATCTTCCAAGAGTTCTTCAGCCTTAGGAGCAATTGAGTCGATTCCTGAATTAACAATTGCAGGTAACTTTTCTTTTAACGATTTTATCGTAGAAAGAATAGAATTTAAGCGATGATAACTTTTATGCATTGGGTATTTAGAATCAAAGTTAAGCTTGGCAAAGTCATTAATTTCGGTCCCATTGGATGTTGCCAATTCAAAATCGGTTTTGATTTCAGTTTCGGCAAAAGTTTTTTCAATCGATGCAAAATTAGACTCATGCGTTGTCAAATACGCAATACCAGCACCAATTCCTGCACCAATAGTCGCCGGTGCAAGTACAAATTTACTAAATTTGAAGACTTTTTGCCAAATGCTTGCTCGAGGAGCATCATCTTCTGATGCCCAAGCTGCCAAGCCACATCCGCCACCAACCGTCGCTCCGATTAAAGCAGCTAATTTTATATAATCTTTTGATTGTGTTGATAATGGATACGTTGCCTGGGCAGGAACTGCATGAAGCATCAATCCTGCAATAAGAAATGAGTTAACAATTTTCATTAAATTCCTTGTAATGATTTGAGTTTAGCGAATGTACACATTCACAATTATTTTTTCTGGAAATCCATCTTCCATGTCTCTTACAAACACCAAAGGATACTTACCTTTCTTGCATGCTCTTAACACAAGACGATAGCCATCAGGGCCATAAGAACCACTTGAGAATTGAATCGGTCTTTGCTTACCATTGGTAAGGGTTACTAAACCCCATATATTTTTGCCCACTTCGCGCGGAACATCGATGAGAATATGCGCACCTAAGTTCGTGTTAATCACACGATTTTTATACGATAAAACGTATACTTCAGGCAAACTAAATTGTGCTAATTGGGCTGCTGCAGAGTCAGCTGATGATAGTTGAGAACCATCAGCCACATCATCTGCCAATGCAAATGATGAAAGAAAAAGTAAGGAAAGAATATATCTTTTCATAAAGCCTCCATAAAATTGATATATTTTTGAGAATACCAAAAACTCAATTTTTATCAACAAATCAAGGATTAACAAGATGAAGTAATTCCATTTGAAACAATTCTAGAAGTGCGCGTAATATCTTAATATAAATTTGACCCCTTGAGGGCGATTGTGCACGTTGAATTCTGCATAAAAATTACCAATAAGAACGGCACTTAATCGACGTTTAAGTGCGTATAAAAAACCAGGACCGATAGCTATTACACGCTCTTTGCTATGGGGAATATCAACTCCAAATAACTGGTTATTTTTGATCTGATGTAAAAAATAGCCCGCAATACCTAAAAAAAGTCGCGGCAAACATTGATATTCAAGTGCAAAATTCGCATGGACCGCATCACCAGCCTTAAAATGAGCAATATGATTATGCGATACCCATAAGTAATGTAAACGCCACGTTGCTGAAAAACGAGGGGTAAAATATAAAGTCCCTGCCCAATAGGGATTTATGTAAAAAACTTTGTTTCCTGGATTTATTGTTTTTAACGGTAAATTATTTTGTCCGGTTGGAAAAGAGACGACAAACTCAAAACGGTTAACATAAATGGGCCGCTCGCCTCGAAAAATCGGATTTCCTTGTAAATATACGCCGACTGCTAAATCGCCAATACCACTTCCAAAGCTCGTAATTCCTAACAGATTTTCTTCAATACGGGAATATAAAAAGACTGGCAAAGTAACATCGCACCCAAACTTTCCATAATTAAAAACATCACGATCTGAAAGATAAATCAATTGATAACTGGTTAACCAACTATTAAAGTTGGGTCCGGGTAATCCCAAGAGTGGCTGTCCTTCTTCATTTAAAAATCTATGCGTATGATAATCTTGCGAAGCAATTTGAAAATACAACCCAGGAATTTGGCGCAATGGTCCACCATCAAGAAAACTTGATCCTCCTAAATTGATATGCGGAAGACCATAGCCTTGCACTAAGCTGTAAACATTACTTATTAAAAATATGAATACAATTTTTAAACATAGCTTCATTTGCATGCGTTCTTATCAAGAGCGGTAATCTGTTTTTCTAAATCTTTTTTCAATTGTTCCAGAAGATCGATACATTCTTTATCTC
>CAYSAX010000118.1:0-3705 GCA_964429045.1 uncultured Pseudomonadota bacterium | reverse complement strand
ATTTTAGTGCCGGTATATATTCATTATTATGGGTTGCAAAATTTCTTGTGGCTTTCAGATATTGGATTATTTTTGACGGTAATTGGATTGTGGTGGAACCGTGCATTGTTTATCAGCATGGCGACCGTTTGCGTATTTTTGACTGAGTTTATTTGGAATGTCGATTTTTTTGCCGAACTATTGTTTGGGGTTAATCTGATAGATTTATCCGATTACATGTTTGATGATTCTTATTCATTATTTTTGCGTGGACTTTCATTATTTCACGTTGCGTTACCGATTATTTGGATCTGGTATTTGTATAAATATGGGTATGATCGGCGAGCTTTCAAGTATGGCACATTATTATATTGGACTATATTGATCTGCACCTATATTGGCACTGATGCTACGGCAAATATTAATTGGGTATTTTTACCACAGATGCATGTGTTGCCAATTCATATTGCACCATTAGTGTGGGTGATGATCTTGGCAATAGCATTTCCGCTCTTTATTTTTTTACCAACTCATTTAATTTGCAGTGCAGTGTTTAAAAAAAGTAAGTTAGCGTAAAATATCGGGATAATTGCTAATAATGCCATCAAGTCCGAGTGCGGCCATTTCTTGTGCTAACGCTTTATCATTTACCGTATAGGTATATACTTTTACGCCGCGCTTGTGAGCATCCGCAACAAATTCTTTGGTGATCCATTCATAATACATAATCGCATACTGCGCGTTAGCGTTAGTGGCAATTTGAGCCAATCCGATGGGGTTGCCTTCAAAGATGACCCCCGTTTTGACCTGCGGTACTAATTGGCGAAATTTTTTGACCCGATAGTGATCAAATGATGCGACAATAAAACGATCAGCTGGCCACTGCTTTTCTTCAATATAGTGCTTGATAATTTCTGCGACCGGTTGCACCGAATCTTCTGATTTAAGTTCAATATTAATTATTACGCGTTTATCTACTAAATCAAAAACTTGAGATAGTAAGGGGATTTTTTGACCGTGGCCGACATTGTAGGTTTGCAGTTGAGCCCAGCTTAGATCCTTAATCTTTTTATTGGGTTGATTTTTTAAAAAAGTATCGTGGAACACCACAACTTCTCCGCTTTTGCATCGATGCACATCAAGCTCAATCATGGGAGCGTCCATTTCTAGTGCTTTTTTGAAGGCAGCAAGAGTGTTTTCGGGTGCATAGCCGCTTGCCCCTCGATGGGCGATAACAATAGGTTGTGTCATAACTGATCCGGTTACCATACTGATTAAACATATAAAAATATACTTCATTAAAATCCCTCCCGGTTTTTATGTTAAGCATAGGCGGAATAGGACGGAAAATACAAGCATTGGATTGACAAATGGTAAAAATATGGAATATTTAATACATCTATAATTAACCATTCTTGAGTACTTATTAAGGTTATCACGTGAAAGTTTATTCGTTTGCAGTGGTAATGATAGCCTTTTTCTATTCATTTTTTCTTGTATTTAATATACCTCTCTATGCTATGGAAATGCCTGATTTATCCGCTGTTATTTATGCAAACAATAAAGAGATACAATTAGCAAACTATAAAGCTCTTTTGGCAGCGCGTGAAGCGGTGCAAGGATATGAGGTTGACTCTGAAGATTTTCCGATGGACGGTATAAGTCCAGCCATATTATCTGCATCTCCGTCAGAACTGGCAGAATATTTTAGACAATGGTGTGATGATCGCATAGAAATGTTATTGCTTGATAAAGGGATTACTCCTGAAATGGTAACAGCAGAAATTCCAATAGCACGTCATGAATTAAATTGTTCTTTAGCTAAAGCAGTACTGGAAACACCTTCAGATCAAATCAAACAAGAGGTGCAAGGTGTTGCAGGATATATGGGCATTATTCCCCCACTAGTTTTTAAAATTCATGGCAAGACTGCAAGTGTTGTTGGTGGTTCAATTGTTGCGTATAGTCCGCAAAAATTACAAAAACTAGCACCGACACCGCGACGTCGAAAAGCAGTATATGCTCATGAATTAACGCATCGCAAAAATCAAGACGCATTACATAAAATTGCTATCAGAAAAGCATTTGAAAAAGCTGGTAAAGATGATGAATATACCAATCAACTTGCGCATGAAATCAGTCGTGCAAAAGAAGTCACATGCGATTTTACCGGAGGAAGTCTTTGTTTAGAATATGCACAGCATTTTGAGCGGTTATGGAATATTCCCGATACACAATCAGTTGCAGCTACTCATCCGCGGCGAATTCATCGAAAGAATATTGCCACATCCTTGGCACATGTACATAGATTGCACAATGAAAATAAAAGAAAAAAAGAGCGACCGTTTACCTCTCAAGCAGGAAAGCGACTCAGAGAATTAACGGCAAGTGACCTTAATGCAGAAAGACAAGACGGTAACTCTCCAACCAAACGAAAATTACAAAAAAATCCTCAAGCGGATGACAGCACCAATTAATAGACTATTTTTGAGAAAAATTATGAATTTTAAATTTTTATTCTTATTAAGTTTCGTGATGTATTTACCAATGTGTGGAATGGATAAACCTGTGCCATGTGATCACATACGTACTCCTAAGGGTGAACGGGTTCGTCTTAATATTTATAATTTGGCTCATGATTCTATTCAAGGACATGATGAAGAAAGCGATCAAGAAAATTTACCCCCTGCGTTACTTGAAGTATCGCCTTTAAGTTACTGTAAAGGCTTGCGTAGCTTGCATGAAAAACGTTTTGAAAGATCTCTTGCCAAAAAAGGCATTACTCCCGAAATGGTAAAAGATAGGGATCTTGATGCGTTTGAGTTTATACAAGAAGAAAATGAAAAAATTCCAACAGAACCTCTTGAATCGCCTCTAAAAAGAGAATGTCGCGCCGTCGCAAGAGTAATGGGAGTGACTACTCCTGAATTTAAAAAAGCACGTCTTGATAATCCGGCTGAATGTAGAGGAGATTTAGTGCTGATAGATTCTGATTATTTATGTCATGAAGCCCCAACTCCCGGGCGCAGAGCTTGTATCGTTGCCCATGAGTTACGTCATCGTGCTAATGGAGAATATCGTAGAAATATTGCGCTTAATATGGCGTGTGATGTTGCCGGAGTCACTCTTTCACCTAAGTTTTTAAGAAAACGTTCCCGTTGTGATGAATTTTTTGCGGATCTAGAAATGGCTGCCCACAATAGGATTTGGGCACAATCAAGCCGAACATTAACACGTCAAAATAGACAAGCGCTTGGTGATGGAGTTCCCAGTACCCACCCTACCTTTAGACAACGAGAAATAGAATCTGAATTATGTTGTGACTTACACGAAGTACATGCACTGGAACAAAGTAGTAGTCGATCAACAAAGCGTGCTTTGTTAAGAGAATTTGAAGCGCTGGAGCAACAACAAACATCTTCGCCGCATAAAACTGAAGTAAAAAAAGAATATGAAAGCGCGTGGGGTGATTAATGCTGATGCATAATATAGTAAGAAAAATATTTATTCTAGTAATCATTTGTGTACCATTAATTGCAATGGAACGTCCTGAGATCGCTGATGCGCTTAATGTTATTACTAAAGAAGGCAGGGCTATTCGGTGTTCACTTCTGCGTGCTATGACTGATGCAATTACCGGAGTTGATAGTGATCCATCAACGTTGACTGAAGATGATATTGATGAGGAACTATTAACTGCTTCTCCTGAATTATTTGTGGCATTGG
>CAYSAX010000117.1:0-3717 GCA_964429045.1 uncultured Pseudomonadota bacterium | reverse complement strand
ACCAACGACCCACAGCTTAAAAGGCTGTTGCTCTACCGACTGAGCTAGCGGCTCAAACTCACCAATTCAAAGAAAAATTGAAAAGACATTAATAGATACTAAAGATACAGGGTCTTTTTGTCAAGAAAAAGCAAATAGTAAATCAAAAAATAGTTTATTTATTATTGTTATCTATACCCAACCAGCTTTTTACTGTTTTCTTTTAATCATAATAAGAGAATGCACTAGAAGGCTTCCGAAAATCCCATATTCTTCGTCAAGTTGCTTTGAGCACTTCCCAAAACAAATATTTCCACAACAACATGCTGTAATTCGTCCTTTTCTGATAGCTTTATTTTGCTCTTTGACAGAAGCAAAAGCTATTCCTATTATGGCAAGCGATGAGACCGCAACTCCACCTACACCAAGTCCAATCTTACCCACTACAATGCCTTTTTCTTTGAATTTTTTCAAAAGAACTTGCGCATTTGCATCGCCGTAAGATAGCTGAACTGGAACTAGTAAACAAAGGATCAATAACAGGTATTTTTTAAAGCGAATATTCATAATAGAGTCCCCAACCTATAAATTCTATTATAAACATATCCGAAATTAAAATAATATCCAGCGGGCTATATAGCAATAAATCAAGATCCCTAAAATATCCATGAGGGTTGCCAAGAATGGGCCCGCAGAGAATGCAGGGTCAATATTGAATCGCTTGAGTAGAAGAGGAATTAAACTACCCAGCATGGTTGAAACCATCACAATTGCGCCCAGAGAGACACTGATCACAACACTTTCAATAATTGATGCTCCTGAAATATAGGAGCGAATAAATGCCACGGTCGCTAAGATGAATGCCAAAATTAAAGACATTAAGAACTCGCGGCGTAGAAATTTAAAGATATTCATACGATTAAGTTCACCCGTGATCAATCCTTGGATCACCAATGCAGAGGTTTGGCTACTGGTGTTGCCACCGGTACTCACCAGCATGGTGGTAAAGTATAAGAGCGCTCCATACTCAAGGGTGCCTTGATAGGATTTCATAATGGTGGTGGAAAACGATTGCGCTAATAACAAGGCGATTAAGATATAACCACGTTCGAATAATAATCTAAAAAATGAGGTCTCAAAATAGGGATATTTCAAGGGCGCAAGTGCAGACATCTTTTGAACGTCTTCTGAGGCCTCTTCGACTAAAATATCAACGAGTGTTTCGTTGGTTACTGCACCTAAAAACAGCCCATTCTCTCCGATAACAGGAACACTCATCAATCCATAGTGGACCATTTTTTTTGCTACTGATTCACGATCCTCGCCGGTAAATGCCACGTATTCATTTACTCTCATAAAGGATGGAATCCGTTCTTGGGCATTTTGAAGCATGAAATCTTCAAGTTTAATTTACCCTACCAATCGATGATCTTTATCGATGATGTAAAGGCGTTGGTAAATATCGCGATTAGGCTGCAAGCGTTGAAGCACCTGAACCGCTTTCTGAACCGTATAATCCTGCATGAAGACCAATACCTCGGTATCCATGATACCGCCCGCTGATTCCGGATCAAATTTAAGGAGTGAAAGAACCTGTTCGCGGGCCCCTTTATTCAGGAGTCCCAGGTATACTTTAAGTTCTTGATCGGAAAAGAGGTCAAAAAGATCGGTTAATTCATCGACAGGCAATGTATTAAGAGCATCGACCCGTTGCGGCTCCTCCATAAATGCCAGACTATGAACCTTCATAATATCTGAAAATTCTTGGAACACCTCTAATTGCAGATCGCGCGGCATTTTAAGATACAGCTCTTTTGCTCGATCCCATTCGATATCTGATAGAAAATCGGCAATATCCGCAGGATGAAGCTGCAAAAACTGATTCCATAGGCTTTTACCTACAGCACTATCCTGGTTTATCACCGTATCTAGATGATCCTGAATTTCGCGTAAAAAGTTTTGACCATCCATAAAGTCTCCTACGATCGCAAATGAGGGTCTTTTCCCCCATACTAAACGATTAAAAAAAGCTTGTCTATTAGGGTTTTTTAATTGACTTTCCCACTTATTACCGTATCATAAAAATAAGGAGCTAACCTATAACTCAATGAGGCATCCAAATGGAGTCACTTAACTATAATAAAAATTCTCATCTGACGTTAACCAATCACACATTTGTGGTTGAAAAATGCTATGCAGGCCAGCGTATTGATAAATTTTTAACGGTGATCATGCCCCTTTATTCTCGTAGTTTTTTTCAAAAACTTATTGAGGATGGACATATTAGCGTTAATCAGCACCCTGCCAAAGCAAGTAGCATCGTTCATGAAGCAGATTCTATTACGGTTGATCTACCTGTTGAGCAAAAACGCCCTGTTTACAATCCAGTTAATAATGATCTGGGTATTGAAGTACTCCATACTCATGAACATTTTTTTATCATTAACAAACCTGCTCCTCTTTTAGTTCATCAAACAGAAGTTCCTACCAATGAACCAACGGTCGTCGATTGGCTCTTATCCAATCACAATGAGCTGTTGGAAGTCGGTAGCCAAGAACGTCCAGGAATCGTACATCGTCTTGATAAAGAAACATCTGGACTCATGATTATTGCGCGCACCAACTTTGCACACAAAACCTTTGGTCAACTATTTAAAGATCGCTCAATCTCTAAAACCTATGTTGCGCTTGTTGAAGGCCACCCGCCTCAATCAGGCACTATCGATCTTGCTATTGGCAGACATCCTACCATGCGCAAAAAAATGACAACTTATGTTCCTGATGAACAACTTCGTTCACTCACGACTCCGTATCGCATTCGCAATCAAAGTATGACCCGCAATGCGATCACCAATTACACAGTACGCGAATATTATAAAGATCATTCTTTAATTGAAGTTCACCCCCAAACGGGTAGAACTCACCAAATTCGCGTGCATTTCGCCGCAATTGGCCATCCATTAGTTGGTGATTATCTGTACGGAACTCCATCCAAAGCAATCAAACGCCATGCGTTACACGCCATTTCTTTATCATTTAATTTCCTCGGAACAGATTTTTCATTTGAAAGAGAACTTCCAGCCGATTTTAAAGCAGTTATTGAAATAGTCGGAGTAACTAAGTAAAAAAAACTTCTTGCTTTTTTATGCAAAGACGAATAGCATGATGCTCGAGCTAGGAAGGAATTGTAGTAATGAAGCGTTTCTTCTTCTGCGCAAGTTTCTGCGGTTCTTTTTGAATAATTTTCTCTTTCAAAAGCGCAAACTGTTTTCGATATCTTTCAATTAAAGGTAACTCATCAAGAATTAAAATATTTTCTTGGTTATTTACATTTGCTGATTTGGTAAAATTAAATGAGCCGGTCCATAAGAGCGGTTTGTTTTCTATATTATTTCCAAATAACACAAACTTGTGATGCATAATATTATTCAGTATCGATAAGTTCTTTGGATTATACACAAATACTTTAACGCCCTGCTCTTTTAAAAATCCAATCTTGCTAAACTTATCTCGCATACATGAAATATCGGTGATCACTTCTACGGTTACACCTCTTTTTTTTGCATCTATCAATGCTTGGGCAATCGCACCATCGGTAAATGAAAAGACCGCAACTAAAATATAATCTTTTTCCTGTCCAATTAATTCAAGCAATATCTTTTGCACATCATCTTCAGGTGAAAACAATGCATGCTTAAATGAACCATCTTTGCACTGCAACAAACCGGGAAGGTTTGT
>CAYSAX010000116.1:2696-3779 GCA_964429045.1 uncultured Pseudomonadota bacterium | reverse complement strand
TGAGCGTGTTCATTACTTTCCTCACTTTTTGATATTTTCCTACCGGAAGTCTATTTGTTATGCAGTCTGCTGCGATACGCCCTTTATAATCTTTAATAGTGCCATTGGCTCCCGCCCTTAAGAGCATATTCATAATTTCTGTATGTCCTTTGTCTGCGGCTACATGCATTGCTGTTTTCATACAAAATACTTGCGCATCTAATGGAACTTTATGCTCAATAAATATCTGAATCATATCTTTATGACCCATGGCACATGCTAAGTGTAATAGAGTCAATCCTTCATCGCGGGGTTTTTGTGTACCGCAACCATATGTTAGTAGTTGTCTGACTGCATGAGAGTTATTGTATGTTACAGCGATATACAAGGGGGTACAATTAGCTACTACCCATGGGATTTCTCCTATGGAAGGATCTGCATAGATCATTTGGACTTCTCCCCCTTCATATTCGTGGTACAAATCCATTTGAGTTAAAAGATCTTCTTTTATTGGTTCCTTTGTTTTTACTAACGTGCAGAATTCTTTAAAGCGTTCTTTAAATGCCAATAATGTTGGATCTTGAATCGGCTTGCACAAACCTTGCTCTGGTAAACTGCAGTATAAGTTGTATCTAGGTGGAAGAGTAAAAATTTCTGGAATAAAAGGTAAAGAATTTTCACTATTCCAATCCCATCCTAAATAATCTTCTAGAGTCGCCTGATGCTTGGGATAGTCCAGCATTTTTTGAAACACACGGTCTATCATGACAATTTTTCTAATATTTCTTATTGCCTGCTCAGATGTTTTAGATCTTCGAATTATTTGTTTTAGAACTTTCATCTTTAAATCGCTGGGCAATAGTTCTAATCGAGAAAACTTCTCCATACTTAAACATGATGTAGCAAAAAAAATGAGCAGCAGAAAATAGTTCATGTAAAATCCTGATGTGTAAAAATTGATCAAGCAATGTTATTTATTTAATTCTGCAGTTTTTTGTAATACCGTTTCAAGTGATAATCCAAATTCTTGCTTGCCATCATTATGGCGCAAGGTGATTGTATTATTATCTACCTCTTTTTGGCCTAGTACGAGCATCCACGGAA
>CAYSAX010000116.1:0-2686 GCA_964429045.1 uncultured Pseudomonadota bacterium | reverse complement strand
CCAAAAACGGCTATCCAGGGAACCTTTCCCTTTTGGCGGGGTTTGATTTTACCGGATATTTGTTGGGATGTTTCATCCATTTCAACGCGTAAGCTTTGAGCTTTTAAGGAATTAATAACTTTTTGCGCATACTCTTTTTGAGCATCAGTGATAGTCAAAATCTTAATTTGTACCGGTGAAAGCCAGAAGGGGAGATGACCTTTATGATGTTCAAGCAAAATTGCCATGAAACGTTCAATCGATCCGGTAATTGCACGATGAATTGCTACCGGACGTTCTTTTTTGCCACTGGATGCAACATACGTTATATCGAAATTTTCTGGCATAAAGAAATCTACTTGAATAGTACTGATTGCCCATTCACGTCCCATAGAATCTTTTATTTTCGGATCGATTTTAGGTCCATAGAATGCCCCATCACCTTCTAAAATTTCAAAGGGCACATTTGATTTAATAAGCGCATTTTTTAATGCATTGGTTGCTATATCCCATAATTCTGGGCTTCCCATAGCATTTTCAGGCTTAGTAGCGAGAGACATTTTAAAGTCTTTAAAATCAAATTTTTTGTATACTTCTAAAATTAGTTGGAATGTTTCTAGAATGGCTGCTTCCATTTGATCCGGAGTACAAATAATATGAGCATCATTTTGAGTAAATGAACGGACTCTGAGTAATCCATGCAATGCTCCGGAAAGTTCATGCCGGAATACATGACCAAATTCTGCAATGCGCATTGGTAAATCACGATAAGAGCGTGGGCGTTCATTAAAATATAAGAAGCATCCCGGGCAATTCATCGGTTTTAATGCGTAGCTTTTTTCATCTACCTTACAAAAATACATATTATCTTTGTAATGGGCATAGTGTCCGGAGATTTTCCATAGATCATCACTCAAAAGCAGAGGAGTAGAAATCTCTTTATAATTAAGTTCAGTTTGTTTTTTTCTCATGTATTCAACAATGAGATCAAAAATGATTTTTCCTTTAGGGTGAAAGAAAGGGAAACCAACTGCTTCCTCATGGAATGAAAACAGATCGAGTTGTTTGCCCAAGCGACGGTGATCATACTTGGCCATTTCTTCTCTTTTGCGTTCATAATCAACTAAATCTTGTGCAGTAAAAAACGCTATGCCACTAATTCGTTGTAGTTTTTGACCGTTTCGATCCGCACGCCAGTATGATCCGGAAATGCCGGTTAATTTTATATTTTTAATAAGGCCGGTGGTTGAAACGTGGCCACCACGACATAAATCATAAAAATCACCTTGACGGGCGATTCCTACCTCTGCGTCGGGAATATTGTTTATCAATTCAAGTTTGAAAGGGTTATCTTTATATAGTTTACGCGCCTCTTCTTTAGGCATCATTTCATGGGTTAAAGGAAGATTGCGATCAGCAATCTCTTTCATGCGCGCTTCAATGAGGGGCAAATCTTCTTCTTTAAAATTTCGTTTAGGAAGGCTGTCATAAAAAAAGCCTTCTTCAGTTGCTGGTCCGATAGTCAATATGGTGTCTGGAAATAATTCAGAAACTGCGTGAGCAAGAAGGTGGGCAGCAGAGTGCCGTAACGCCATTAGGTCTTTATCAAGTGATTTCATAATAATCCTTAACCATAGTGAGATCAAACGAATGCTATTTAGTTTGATTATACTGGGTTATATAAATTTGGGCTACTTGCTTAGTGAAATTTAGTGTTGTGCTATCTTCGATATGATGCGTGAAGGCACCATAGAAGGGTGAATTCCTTTTTGCATGAGTAAATCAACTAATTCAACAGCTTTTTCTTCTGTAAAATCAATTGGCATAAGTGATGTACGTGTTTGGCGTGTATATTCAATGGCTTTATCCAATAATGATGTCCATGTTTGACCATCAGTATTTTTAAAGTCCACATAGGGTGTAGCCCCACTCTCAAGAAGAGATTTAATTTCATCTACTTTGTTATGAAATTCTCCACCGTCTTGTAGTAATTGCTCTAAAAGATATGTTGATTGTCGATTATATTTAGTGTCGCTAACACGTTGCGCCGGTTGCATTGCCAAGCTAGAATTTATTAAAAATAGACACAAGAAATAAATCAATTTCATAGAAGACCTTGCTGCCAGATAAATTAAATAATTTAGTTATACTTAATGTACTAAAAAAGTATGCATAAGCAAATATAATTATTCTAAAAATTACTAACTGGATAGACTCTGGGGCTTTGAACGAAGCAATTCCTGTTTGATCTGATTATAGCGGCTTAGGTAAATTTGTGCTACTTCGGGGGTTAGTTCATGAGCCCCCTTGATACTTACTTTAGGTGCGTATGCGTCGGTTTTATTGGCAACGATCATATATGCTTTACCGCTGGTTGTTTGAAATAATAATCTCAAAACATCCTCAGTTTGGCTGTGAACCATAACGTTTGTAAGGATAACTTGTTTTTCGGTGATCCCTAACATTTTGAGTAGTTCTGAATGATGTTCATTATCAAACGTGACTGTTTCTGCAATAAAGTAGCGATCAAATCTATCGCACGGAACTTGCCAAAAAGCATTGAGGGCATGGTCAGTATTTTTAAAGGTCAGGCCTTTAAAATACTGTTTGCTAGGTCCGGGGATTAATGAGATGACATGAGGCGTATTACTCGTATTCTCAAAAATAAGAGGAAAAGGAATGCAAGAGCTTTTAACTAAAATTGCAA
>CAYSAX010000115.1:0-3825 GCA_964429045.1 uncultured Pseudomonadota bacterium | reverse complement strand
GCACCCTTATTGGTATTGTGCTTGGCACCATTCTTGCGCTTATGCAAACAAGCAAATCAGCGCTTGCCCGTTGGCCTGTAAATCTGTATGTCACGATCATTCGTGGCATCCCCATGCTGATTCAAATTACCTTTGCCTTTTATGTGTTGCCACAGTTTGGCATTCAACTTCCCGCATTTTGGGTTGCGGTCGTTGCAATTGGCTTAAACAGTGCAGCATATGTAAGCCAAATAATTAAAACCGGCATTAAATCGATTGGCAAAGGCCAAGTTGAAGCCGGACGCGTACTGGGTTTAAGCAACATGGATATCACCAGAAACATTATTTTACCTCAAGCATTTAGATTAGTAATACCTGCATTGGGGAATGAATTTATCACCTTAGTTAAAGATTCAAGCTTAGCGTCTGTTATTGGTGTAGTAGAGTTAACCAAAGAGGGAAACTTTATTCGCGCAAGAACATTTGATGCATTTACTGTTTTTGCTGCAGTTGCTTTTATTTATCTTATTATCACCACAACACTTTCATTATTCATTAACTGGCTTGAACAAAGGATGAATCGACATGTTAAAAATTGATCATGTTACTAAAAAATATAATGATAAAACGATTCTCAATGATGTCAGTCTACAAGTTAATAAAGGTGAGATTGCGGTATTACTGGGTTCATCTGGGGTTGGTAAATCAACATTGCTCCGCATTCTTAATAATTTAGAAACAGTCGATGCAGGCAGCTTTAGCTTAAATGACGTGTCACTTGATTTAAAAAATGTAAATAAAACACATACCATTGGTTTTGTTTTTCAGAACTTTAATTTATTTGAACATTTAACCGTACAAGAAAATATTACGCTCGCGCTCGAAAAAGCATTAGGAAAATCAAAAAAAGAATCCCAAACTATTGCGCTTGAATTATTAGAACATTATGGATTAGCCGATAAGGCTCATGCATATCCGGGTGATCTTTCTGGTGGCCAAAAACAACGATTGGCATTAGCACGAACACTCGCATTAAAACCACAAGTAATCTGCTTAGATGAACCAACTTCTGCATTAGATCCATTACTGACTGCATACGTTGCAAATATTATTCAAGAATTAGCACATGCTGGATTTATCGTTTTGGTTGCCACCCATGATACATCGCTTTTAGAGAGACTCAAATGTACCATTCATTTAATGAAAAATGGTAAAATTATTGAAAGCGCCAGCTCATCGCAATTAGCTGAACATCCACGCTCATTTGAACATATTAGAAAGTTTATCGCAGGAACACATTAGAAAAATTCGGCCTGCTTATCACAGGCCGAATCATTATTATTTACTTTGTGATGTATCATCTTTCTTATCTTTTTTTCCAAAGAACTTATTTTTAATTGCTGTAATGGGCGATCCACTAAACTTCTTCTTAAAAGCTTTAAGCGTTGGCGCTAATTTATCACGCTCAATTTGCGCAGCTTTACTAACTCCCGGCTTTGATAATGCATCAAAATGAGCGGATGCTCTATTCAACCAGTGAATAACCAACGCTCCATCTTTCAGATTTCCGGCAGTTGCTAAAATAGCTTCTCCGGCAGCATCACCAAACTGTAGAGTTGCAAGATTTATTCCAGCCCCGGAATAACTTATCCCAATTCCTAAAACTGCTTTTGAAATTTTATTTAAGTTATCTGCAAGTTTATCTAAATGCTCTTGCTCTTCATCTGTTATCATATCAGTTGCAGAGCTTGTCGCAGCTGCTGCAGGCGTAGTAATATTTGAATCATTTTCATTATCAGTTAAAGGATCTGCTGTCTGGACAGCTGCAGCAACAGGAACTTGGGCAATTGGTGATACAGGATTTGCTGCTTCTGGCTGTTGATACCCATAATAAGAAACAGCATCATATTGTACTGGTGCAGGGTATCCATATGGCTGCTGATATCCATAGGCCGCTGGTTGCGCGCCCGATTGATAGCCTGGATAGGGATTCTGATACCCATAAGGAGGGTATCCATGTGGCTGATAATAACCATAGGGATTATAGCCATACCCGCCCGGATTTTGGTCCGGATTAGGGTTATCCATTGTAAAGCTCGTACCGATGGCCAGTACTAATAATAGATATAATTTGCTCTTCATTGAAAATACCTCCTTTTCATTAATAATAGGATTCCCCTCATATACTAGAAAATAGCATATTTAGGCGCCTTTTTTCAATGATTTTGCCCTATTTTAAAGGCTTTTTAGCCAATAGCAAGGGGGTCTTGCTATATTTTCTATTTGCAATAAATAGATGCTGATTTTTCATATATAGTGAAAATAATCCCATTTTCTGTTATAATCATTGTATATAGATGGAGGAATCTATGAAAACTAACCTATATTTAGCTATTTTAATCAGTTTTGGCCTTGTTGGCTCAGGCATAGCTATGGAACCTCTTGCAGGAACCGTAGTCAACCCTATCCACCAGACCGGCCAGTTTACCTTACCCGGTTTAAACCCTGGCAATCAAACTTCTGGTTTAGTTCCAGCTATCTCACAGGTAGGCCAGACTGGGATCGAAATTGCCCAGCCTACGCTTATCTCATTTGCTGCTGGAAAAGCTCCATGGTGGGCTCTCTCAGCGGGTACCGGCTACCTTTTACTTTTTAAATGTGAAATGTGTAATCCGGCATTAATCGGCGCATGCATGGCGGGAGCAGGATTTGCATCAGGAAACCAAGCAACGCAACTATTAAAAAATATTTCTTCAAATCCAACCGTAACCACTGCAGCGCGTGTTGCAGCTACTGCAGGATGTATCGGTCTTAGCTATGCAACTAACGTTGCTTTAGCGCAAGATGCATTCTTTGCAATGGCTCAAGCAATCGGCATTGATGGAACACTTGAACTTGTTGAAAAATTATTAACATGTGCTCAAGGATCAAACGTAGAGCCCACAGAAAAACAATCAACATCTTCTTCTTATAAAGCTCCAGACTGGGCAATTAAAGCAACAGCTCAAGGAACTGAAATTGGATTGCAAACAGCATTCGTTCAATTGCTTCACACGTATGACCGAATAACTTTGTTACGTATATTTTTATACGAACAAACATATCGTCTGGCACAACAAGGTTATGAATCTGCAAACCAACTCTGGCGATTTATTAAGACTAACTATAAACCATTAGATCCACGAAAAGCAGCTTGTACACTTATTTAAATGTAATTTAAAAACGAGCTCAAAAATGCATCGCCAGTCTTTTTCTTGACAACTTTTTTGGTGGTTGCTAGGATCATGCCAAGTGACAAATAAACTTGATTAATAATGTCCCTAATGAACAATACTTCTTCGTATTGTTCACCCCCCTAACCCTTCAGCTTCTTAGTTGAAGGGTCTTTTATTTATAAAGTAATTTTTGTATTAGATCAGTTCCATACGCACGTTACAGATATCTTTATTGTCTCGATTAATACGCATTTGAGCACATTCAAATGATTGAGATGAATGTTGTAAAATTTCAAAAAAAGATATTAATTGAGTAACGGTTCCTTGCGCCTCAATGGTGAACGTATGAGCATTACTTATTTTACAGCGAGCAAGCGTAATACCAGCCTGATCAGCACAATCAGCAATCCGAGTTAAACATTCTGCATTGTTAATTTTAACTGATGAATGGATATTTACATTCGTATCAACATTCAATTCTAGATTATTGGATGCAAATGATAATCGGGCAATAGAACGATTCAATGGAAGATACCAGAAAAACAACCAAACACATAAAATGCCAACAATTACGCAAAAAGTAATTGCATATAAACGTTTAATGGAAATATGTAAGAGCGTCCAATAGAGA
>CAYSAX010000114.1:0-3893 GCA_964429045.1 uncultured Pseudomonadota bacterium | reverse complement strand
CCAATTGAGCTATTCCCGCATATTTCTAATACCAGTCCAAATGTATCATGAGATGGGCATTTGTCAATAATGGGGTGTATTTTTTGCTCAAACGCTGACAGGAAAGGGTTTCTATTTTTGATTATTTTCTAATAGTAAAGATTATTGAGTTATGTGTATGCCTTGTTCTATTATATATATAAAGAATATTATACCGATAGTCATGGTATTATAGTTGATTGTAAGGGATCAAAAAAGTGAAGTTCTTGAAAGTTTTTTTTATTTTCTCATCACTCTGTGTTGGTGGCCTGTCACTTGCAATGGAGCGGCCTTCATTGTGGCAAAGAGCAGTGAGCGCTGCGCGTACCGCTGTACATGAAGCGCTTGGTCAAGCTCCTGAGGCAACTCAATGGGAACTTGAAGATCTTATGGCGCGATTTCGTTCAAGTAGTGAAGTAAGTCGATTGTATCCGCGAAAATATATTCGTTTAGCTGAGTTGATGGAGCATCGCAATCCAAATATTGCTCCTTCTCAAGGAGAGACTCCCCTGATGCTTGCAGCGAGTGGTGGGGATCTTAAGGCAGTAAAACAATTTATACAAGCGGGTGCAAATATAAATGCGCAAGATGCAAATGGTAGAACTGCGTTATATTATGCTGCCTCCAATATTCCAAATGGCGTGCATGAATTGCAATTAATGGAAATCTTAAAAAATGAAGGATCTGACGCTGATTTTTTAGGTACCATTGCTTTTTTAATGCAGGCAGGAGCGGATTCAAAAATCCTAACAAATCCCTCATACGGGGTGCCAGAATCGCCGCTCATGGCACTTTTTAGATTTGCGCCGGTAAATGCGCAAACTGAAGAGATTGTAAAAAAATTAATTCAAGCTGGTATTGCGGACCCCAATGAAGAAGGTGATGCTGCTCAACTCGGTTCTAAAACTTTATTAACATTAGCAGCTGCTTTTTGGACTCCAGGAATAATTAAGCTTCTACTTGATTCAGGCTCAGATATCAACAAGCGAAACTCATTAGGAGAAACTGCTCTAATGTATGCAGCTGGACATCTTAAACTTGAAAATATGAAATTGCTACTTGAATCTGGAGCAGATGTTTTGATTAGGGGCAATGATAATCGCACTGCACTCGCTATTGCTCGGCAAGCTTTAGCTGCAGGTAGAGGCAGCCAAGATATTGTGAACTTGCTGAGCTTCTATTCAACCAAGAATAAGATGTAATAGGTGAGTATGAAGCTGTTATTATTGTTATTTTCGTTAATGTCATTATCGCTTATAGCAATGCAAGCGCCACAGCCTGCTAATCCGCAAGATGACATTTTGTGGCAAGCGCTTTCTGATTTTGAAGAGGATGAACGTGTTGCGCATGAAAAAAAAGAACAACAAAGCCAGACTTTACTCAAAGAGATTGAGCAACAGATAACAGAAGAAAAACTTTTGCACGAACGAATCGAGGCTGCAGAAAAGGCACAGCATACGCAAAAAGAGCAAGAGCTCGGGGAATATGCACTCAAAGAATTAAAAAGCACCGCATCGCGCGCTTCTGCTGGCGTTGCTCAAAAGACTAGCGCTGCTTTAGCAAGCCTTAAAGAAAAAATACTTCAACCTGATGCTTTAAAGAAATTACAAGAGTTATTTAAACGACCAGAGTATGAATGGGCCAAAAATCTAACAGAAAATGGTAAAAATCTTAATGCTACTAAGGGTGATTATTTTGGAGGTGACTCTGATAGGTATAGAACTGCTCTTATGTTAGCTGTTAGGAATCAAGACGTTACATTAATCAAATTGTTTCTTGCTGCAGGAGCCGATCCTAACATGCCCGATAAAAAAGAAAACGGTGATACGGCTTTAATTCTTGCGGCAGAAAAAGGAAATATTGAAATACTCAAACTTCTCATTGATGCGGGATCAGAGCTTAATCATCAAGGAAAAAAGGGCCAAACCGCTTTATTAGCGGCGGTGGCAAATAAACATATTGATGCGGTGAATTTTTTACTTAAAGCCGGCGCCGATCCTAATTTTATAATGAAAAAAAAAGATAGAGGTACTGATTTTACGGTCCTGGAAAGAGCGGTAAGCGGGGCTCTTCATGCGCAAGATGCAAATGATAGGTTAAAATATAAAGAATTAATTAAGATACTTATTGATGCAAAAGCAACTGTTAATATGGCGCTTTTATCGGAAGGATCTCCAATACTGGAGCTAATAAATACAAGCAGCGATAAACCTGATCATATTGATGTCCTTCAATTATTGCTTAGGGCAAAACCGAATTTAAACGTTACGGTCCGTCGATTGCCTTTATTACAGTATGCAATGGGATATGGTGCCTCTTCAGAAGTCATCAAAGTGCTCATTGATGCGGGCGTAGATGTAAATGCTGCCAATGATGAGGGAAGAACTCCCTTAATGAAATCTTTATATGATGAAAAAACTTTTAAAAAATTAATAGAGGCAGGAGCAGATGTTAATAAGAAAGATAAAAAAGGTAATACCGTCTTAATGCTCATTGCCAGTGAACCGTTAAGGGAGGGTAAGGGCTTTAGGCTTACCAATATGCTCTTAGATGCCGGTGCCCAAATTGATGTACAAGACAGCGAGGGAGAGACTGCACTATTGCGTGCAATAAAAGCTAAAAATGATGATGTGATATTCGCCTTGCTTAATAGAAAAGTAAATCTGCGAATAGAAAACTCTAAGGGGCACACTGCATGGCAGTGGGCTATTACCATGGGCAATTCTAAAGCACTCGAGGCAATGCTTAATACCAGTTTAGATGTTAATGCTCAAACACTAGGAGGGATGACACCTTTACGTCAAGCAATATTTAATAATGAGATGGGGACAATTAATATGTTATTAGATAGAAATGCATCATTAACTATGGAAGACGGTGGTCATCGTGCTGCCTGGTATGACATCATTGAACAAAATAAGCCGATCCTCTTTAAGTTGCTACTTGCTTCAGGGCTGGATATTAATGCTCAGAGTAGTTATGGAAAAACTCCATTGATGGTAGCTGTTGAATTGAATAAACATGAAATGATAGCAGCCTTACTTAATCAAAAAACAAAACCAAATCTTAATTTAGAAGATTCGCAACATTTTACTGCCTGGTTACATGCAATCACATTTAACAATCTTCCAGCTCTGGAAAAGATGTTGAGCGCAGGGCTTGATGTTAATACTAAAAATAGCCAAGGCATAACGCCGCTTATGCAAGCTGCGTTTATGGGAAAATTAGCGATAGTAGAATTTTTACTTGGCCAAGGAGCTGATATACGCCTTACAAATAATGACAATGAAAAGAAGAACGCATTGCAATTTGCCCTAGATGCGGGACATCAAGATGTTGCCAATATGTTGCTGGATTATGAAAAGAAGAAAATGGATTAAGGAAAAAAGATGAAACGACTATTTTTATTTTCTTTAATCTCATTATCACTGGTTGCAATGGAGGCGCCGCAGCCGGCCAGCCCTCAAGATGATATTTACTGGCAAGCCCTTGCAGATTTTGAAAAGAATGAAGCATTACCCAAACTTAAAAAGTTATTTGAAGATCCTAAATACGCACATTTAAAAAAATTAACCAATAATACAGCCGATCTTAATGCACAAGATAAAGATAGTGGTGGTACTGCTCTTATGTATGCGGTAGGTCAGGGATTGAGTGAAATAGTGCGGCTTTTAATTGCCGCTGGGGCCGATCTTAATATTCAAGATAATAATGAATGGACCCCATTGATGATTGCAACCAATAAAGAGCGCTTAGATATAATGCACGCATTAATAAAAGCGAAAGCAAACCTGGAAATAAAAGATAGTAATGGATGGAGCGCATTGAAAATTGCAGCACACAAAGAAAAGATTAATGCAATGAAACTTCTTATT
>CAYSAX010000113.1:0-3930 GCA_964429045.1 uncultured Pseudomonadota bacterium | reverse complement strand
GCACTGCAGGTTGTTCACCATGATAGCTAATTTCCATTCCTGCAAAAATAAAATGATCTGGATTTTGACCATGTAACCAAAAACCAGGAGGTATTGCGACATAAGAACACCAAGCTCCATGATCTTTGCGTTCTAAAATATAGGGAATGTCTTTATAAACTCCTTTTTCAAAACTTAATTCATCTTTCCAGGGACCTTCAGGCCATTTTTTAGAATCAACAGGATCTACTCCTGCTGGTAAATGATATAACCGTGATTCTGCTACTTCGTACAGCTTCACTTTCTTTCTTTTAGGCATTGATAACATCCTATATTTTTTTCGACTAATTTTATTAATTTCAATTGAAAGAATATAAAAACCAAGCAACAAAAAACCCACTACCGATTAAGGTAATGGGTTATATTTTAGTGGCTGGGGCGGAAGGATTCGAACCTCCGGATGTCGGTACCAAAAACCGATGCCTTACCACTTGGCGACGCCCCAACGTAATTTTTAAATTTCTTCGTGATCGATATCGTGTTCGAGAACTTTTTTGTATTCGTCAATCACTAAATCTTCGATCGATTTTCTCATGTCTGAGTTAAGCGGATGCACAATATCTCTAAAGGTGCCGTCTTTTCGGCGACGGGATGGCATTGATACAAAGAAACCTTTGTTGCCTTCAATGATCTTTAGATCACGCACTATAAAAGAATTGTCAAAGACGATTGTTGCATAGGCTTTTAGTCTCCCCGTTTCTTTGGCCGGGTACACTTTTACTTCAGTAATTTCCATGACTGCTATCCTTTAGAGCTTATATTACTCACTCTCTTGTTTTTTTACTGCTTTAACAGTGACATTATTGTATAAGATCAGCCTTTTTTGTCAAATATTATATTTTTTTTGCCGCTCGTAATTTAGCAGAACGCGCAGAAGCATTTACAGCCAACTCATCTTCACTTGCTGTAACCACTTTATGGGTAAGGACTTCCAAAGTTCTGGCATGTTCTTGATCCTTAAAAACCTGCTTAACAATGCGATCTTCTAAGGAGTGAAAACTAATACAAACTAATCGACCATTTGTATTTAAAGCACGTATAGCTGCCGGAAAAAAGGCTTCAATATTATCAAGCTCATGGTTCACATAAACGCGCAACGCTTGGAATATTTTGGTTGCCGGATGAATTGAACGCTTACCTCTATTGGGAATTATTTTTTCAATCAGATCCAAAAGCTGCCCGGTCGTCTGAAAGCGGTGGTTGCTTCGTGCTGCCACAATCGCCCGTGCAACCTGGCGGGATTTAGGCTCTTGGCCTAATTGGAAAAAGATTTGAGCCAGCTTCTCTTCAGTTGCTTTATTGATAATATCTGCAGCGGTTACCTGAAAATGAGCCGGAGAAAGGCGCATATCTAAAGGAGTATCTTTAAAAACCGATAGTCCTGCAGTGTTAGCAATCTGGATCTGGGAGGTACCAAAATCGGCTAAAATACCATCAACTAATTCAATATCATTCTTTTTAAGTAACTTATACAGATGCCCGAAGTTACCCCAAATCAATCGTAACCGTTCGCCAAACTCTTCTTGCATCCGAACACCAAAATCTTCGATTGCTCTATTATCCCAATCGAAGGCAATAACTTTGCAGGTAGGCTCTTTTTCAAGAATCGCACGAGTATGGCCTCCTGAACCGAAGGTCACATCAAGGTAGGTTTTGCCCGGTCTAACATCAAGGTATTCTAACACCTCATTCATTAATACCGGCTTATGGGCTTTTATGTTTTTTAATATATTCGTCATGTAAATTTTTGTACCAAATTTTCCAATGCCAAGCCACGAGATCCTTTTACTAGGACTACCGATTCTTGACCAAGTCTCTCTTCAAGTTTCGATACGGCCTCTTTCCACGTAGGAACTACATCAACGGTAATACCCACGGGCACTGTTTTATAAGTCCATTTTACCATATCCCCCACAAGGATCAAATGCTTTAATGAAGGGACTTTGCGTAAGAAACGGCCTAATTGGCGATGCCAGAAGGGAGAGTTGACTCCCAGTTCAAGCATATCTCCTAGAACAGCTATCTTTTGAGCTTTAGTGTCTATCTTCTGAAAAGCCAATAAAGCGGCCTTCATACTTTCAGGATTTGCATTGTAACAATCATGGATAATTTTACCCTGCTTGCTTGCCAGATTTTTCTCTTCAAAGCGGCCAGTAACTTTAAGCGGCAGTTGAATTCCTTCAACAATTTTTGCAATGGGCACGTTTAATAAATAGGTAACAGCGGTCGCAGCAAGTGCATTAAAAACCACTCCTTCATGAGGATTTTGGAAATTAATAGCGTGTTTTTCTTTATATATTTTAAAAGTACAGGATATATGAGATCCACTTGCTTGAATTTTTCGTGCTTGAATCTGATTAATGGTCTTAACACCAAATTTAATCATAGGATGCGCATAGCCAACGTGAGATAACAATGCTTGATCGCCATTGATAATACCAATACTGTTTTGCTCGAAATATTTAAAAATATCCCGTTTTTCGATTGCAATATCAGCAAGGGATCCAAGCCCTTCCATGTGCGCATGGCCAATGCCGGTAATTACGGCCGTTGTCGGGCGAACGATTTTTGCAAGCTCGCACATCTCTCCACGCTTACTAATTCCCAATTCAAAAATAGCAACTTGATGATGCTCGCGCATTTTAAACAGATTCATCGCAAGACCAACACGCGTATTTTGATTACCTTCAGATGCAATAAATGGAGTTTCATTTAAACGCAGAATATTTTTAATTATCTCTTTAGTAGAAGTTTTACCAACCGATCCGGTGATACCAACCACGGGATAATTAAATTGATTTCTCCACGCGCACGCTAATTTAATAAATGCTTGCATCGTATCTTGTACGATGATCACTAATTTATTTTTCAACAGATTTTGATCAAGGTCTTTTAATAAATGTTTTTTATCAGCAGCGATAAAAAGTCCTGATGCATTTTTTTCGAGCGCTTGTTTTAAATAATTGTGTCCATCAACTTGCGCACCCGATATTGCAACAAAGATATTTCCTGGTGTTAATGTTCTAGTATCAACCGAAAAAGAAACATCCTCGGGAAATGTTGCAAAAGGAGTTGCCACATCGGGCAAAACTCCCTTAATAAAATGCTGATCAAAATGCATCGATTTTTCTCCGTTTTTTCCACGTGATTTTTTAAATCTGGAAACTTTTAAATTCTTTTATATTGCACAAAAAATGGCTGTTTTTTGAACATTTGTCAAGTAATTTAAGGTGTTTTTATTTTTGAAAAACAGAAGTAAATGATACATTTTTGCGAACTAGAAATGTTTTGCAAAAAAATATATTATTCATATTAAATTATGCGTATACCAACTTAAATATTTAAATTTTCATGTTTATCATCATCCATATCTTGCAGATAAGTGTGATTTTTAAAAACGCATGTTTATATAAAGAAGCACAAACAAATTATCAGCATAAATATGACGAACAGTATGAAAAAAATATTACTTTTTATCTCTATCTTAAAAATATCTTCTCTGGCATCTATGCAGCCGGATCTTGCAGAACATATCAAAAGACAAATCAGACAATTTCAAGTAGAGGGTGTAAGCATAGAAGAAATTGCTCAAGTCTCTACCGATGCATTGCGTGCACTGCTCGAATATCCACTCATTCACACTCCGGCAGCAAAGTACATAGATCTTTACAAAACATTAATTGAAGCAGGCGGCAACAAAGATGTCCGTCATCCTAAAAATGGATATACTGCTTTGATATTTGCTGCATATGATGGGCGTTCTGATATTGTTAAAGAGCTTCTTAATCTGCAAGTAAATTATCAAACAACGGACAATAACGGATTCAATCTCAAAGATCATTTGAAATCACCCCTATTACTGATGCGAGAATCAGATAAAGCTGAAATAAA
>CAYSAX010000112.1:0-3992 GCA_964429045.1 uncultured Pseudomonadota bacterium | reverse complement strand
ACATGTTTTATGATTTATTGGTGCCCTTTAACCAAACTTGGTGTGCCAATGCCGGAGTGCTGGTAGTGATCGTTTCTGACACCCGCTCATGCCAAGGCGGTACCAATGAGCTTGCTTCTTTTGATACAGGTGCATCCTGGCAAAATCTGGCGTTGCAAGGATCTTTATTGGGATTAGTAGTTCATGGAATGGGTGGTTTTGATTACCAAAGAGCGCGCGAAATGCTTAATATTCCTGACTATTGTAACATTGAAGCTATGTGTGCAATCGGTTTACCAGGATCTTTAGAAATGCTGCCAGAATATATGCAAAAAATGGAAAAACCTTCAGGAAGAAAACCTCTTAAAGAGGTTATCTGTGAAGGTATGTATAGTTTTTCAAAATAAGAAAGGGCTGCATTATGCAGCCCTCTTTAATTTCTTACTTTCTTTTAGTTGCAACTTCGTGCGCGAAGTGTTGACGTTCAGTAATACCGGCTTTAGTTGCTTCCGGACGTACTACGTTTCTATAGTATGACAAGTAGTTATCGTGCCACCATTTTAAATTGTGACCCGCAAATTGCCACTCACCATTGTAGTATCCACCAGTCCAACCCTGTTTCCAGTGGTACGGAATTCGGTGACCATCAAGTGCGAAAGTTTCAGGACCTTCAAACTTAACATGACCTTTAGTAGCGATTGCTGATGTTGCAGCAGCTGCGGCAGTTGTTCCACCTGTCCATCCTAAAGCATCAGTAAGTTGGGTTACGTATGATTTGTCTTGTGGTTTTGCTTTTACTGTAGTAGTTGTTACCGCGGTGGTTCTTGCTGGAGATGTTCTTACTGTTTTAGTGTGAGTTACTTTTTTTGTTGTTGGTTTTGCAGGTTTTTTAGAGTAACCAACTTTTTCAGTCTTAGCTTTTTTTGCTTTGTGTTTTCTTTCATATTCTTTTACTTTAGCTGCGGTAGCTTTACGTTTGGCTGCTTGCGCCTTAGTTTCTGCCATTAATCCGCCACTTACTAATAAAGTCACGGCTAAAAGTGCATATTTTAAGTTCTTCATAATTCTCTCCTATCGAACTCTAATTTAACCTCATTTTACACTTTTATGGTAGCAACTTTAGGGCTAGAAAAGCAATAGATTAAAGGGTTTTTTCAACCTTAGGGATTGCCTGTTTGAATTTGGCTGAATGCAGTTCCAGGTTCAAATGGCCCAATCTTGCCTGTAGATGGAATAGGGGATAGCTAAAGCCCTCCTGGTTTACCCGTTGGGTTAGGGGGGTTATCGTAAGGGTAGCCTGAGCACCCAGTTCCAGGGTGTAGTCTTTAGCTCCCAGATAGGAAAGTTTAACCCCATTTTGAGCGCAACGGCGTCTCAATTTAGCATAGCTGTGCCACCATCGCTCAGGAATTTTACCTTCCCAGAGAGGAATGCACAAATGGTCAATGCTTATTTTATCAATCAGTTCATACAGAGCATCGAATATGATTTTATTCGGTTGCATGATGATCAGATGATCGATACTGGTGGTGCCATAGGTTTTGGCCAGATGCGGCATCAGTTTATATTCGCACCATGATGGTGCTGATAAACGGCGGCCAATTACCCCGGGATCAATGAGAGTGATCTGATTATTGGTGGCGATAATAGTGACATTGCCATTATTACATTCAAAGTTGCTGATAGGATCAACTGTTTTTGTTTGATATTTTAAAAATAACAGCGTGATGATCATCAGTGTTGTATACCCGATGATGCCGCGCATGGGGTTATTATTTTTTTTATAGTGAAGAATACCTAATGCCAAGATTGGAATGGCAATAATAATGGCGATCGATGGCGTTGCAAAAGCGACTAAATAATGTTTAGTTCCCCATTGCATGAGCCACATCCAGATGGTGCAGGTTTTTTGCAATCCATAGATTAAAAAGCTATTGGGAATGTACAAAAGTTCACAGAAGAAAATTAATGAAGATAAAAGTAAGAAGAGTGTGAGTATCGGGCTTAATAAAAAATTGCCCGCAAAGGTGAGCAGTGAAATCGGCATTCCCCAGCAGAGTAAAATGGGAATGGAGATCAAAGTGATAAAAAGTTGGATATGGATGAAATTAATGAGATTTCTGGTAAACCTCTGCGCGAATGCAGTTATCTTCATAGAAAAATAGTAACCTTTTTTATTAATAAAAGCAGCAAAAACCCTTTATTTATCGGTATTATCTTTGCTATGCTTATTATTAGAAGCAGGGACATAGTGGACTGCTAAATCTTAAAAAGGAGGAATGTATGAAGAAATTATTATTATGCTTATTGGTTTTAGGCGTTTCGGGTGCATATGCAATGGTAGATGCAGGATGGAGCGAGCAAGATCTTTTAGGTACAAGAACCGCGACTCAATCGTCGGTACAAAGCATGAATCCCGTTAATCCACCGCAAGTAGATGCATCTTGGAAAGACCAAGATCTTTTAGGAAGTAAACCAATGAACTCTAACCCAAGCGCAACATATGACCAAAGACCAACAAATATGCCTTCGGTAGATTCAAGATGGAGCATTCAAGATTTACAATAATCTTTATAAAGAGTAATAAAAAAGGCCACGCATAAACGTGGCCTTTTTTCTATTTATTGTTTTAACTGATACGCATTTGATATAATTACAAATAGGAGATAAACAGGAAAGATATGAAGAAGATTTTCATTTTTTTAGTTCTTTTGGGGACGCACGCAGTCCATTCTATGCAGCCACCAGTTTTGCCACCACCCACACCATCTAATCGCTTATATGCAGCTATTTTAAAGCCTGATTATGAGCAGTCTAAAGACATTTTATATAGTAATAATTTCACGCAAGCGGAGATTCAGACTGCTTTGGAAACTACTCAAGGCGCGCAGCAATTAATGATACTTACTAATGAAACTGCCAATTTGAGACAATTAAACCGGATTATTAATTTATTAAAAGCATTTAGAGTTTATAGCGCACGAAGCGCAAAAAAATAAAAAAGGGGACACAAATGAAATCATTTTTTGATCGGTTAAAAGGTAAAGTTCACGGCACCCGTGAAAAAATGCGTAACTATTGGGCGCGTATGATGAACGATTCAAAGCATGTAAAAATGTCTGAAGGCGCCCAACAAATCACGAAGCTGATGACGAGCGCACACAAAGATCAATGGCGCAGAGATCCAAAGAAAAAATAATTACGTATTTTTTTTAAATAAGATATGGGCTCGGGTAGTAAATGTATTGGCTGCATTTTTTACTTTGTGCAATGCATGCAGTGTGCGATACGCAAGTGTTGGTCTACCTTGTTTTTTTTCTACTAAATTGCCCAATACCGGATCTTTATCTTTATCATTTCTATCATAACGCGTATCCATTTTAATTTTAGCGCTGCTATTATGACGGGCTAAGAGTTTTGCCATAGTAATAATCCCATCAACAGTAAACTCATTGCCGCTTAGATTGGCGTGTTCTAATGCTTCAGGAAGTTTCTCAAAATTATCTAAATTACTATCATCTAAACCCAAATCAGTTAAGTTTAGACGAGTAATTGAATCAAAAGCATACATTTTTTTAGTAAAGGCATAACTGCGATCAAGTGCTGTTAAAGCGGTTGATCGTTCTGTTTTAGTAGAGCCGGTGCTGGAATTAGTTCTCTTAATTTTATCGGCACTCAGAGTTATATGCCCTTCATTGGTGGTGGTATACATTGCATGGCGTGTTAATCCGGTAGCAAATCCATCTTTGTAGGTGATAATGGGTTTAAGTCCTTCCAGCGAGCGTTCTTGTTCTGAAAATTTTTGAGTTCCCCGATAATAATTAACACAATGAGGTGTGCTCAAATTATCCGGATCGGCTGCTTTTTGATTTAAAAATTCTATAGCGCGCGTAATTGGAGGAGCACAAGGATGATGATATTTGCCGTGCATTCCCGCGCTGACGATGATATAATCTGGATCAATTTTTGTTAATAACTCATCAGTGGTACATTTTTCTCGTTCAGCCCCATGG
>CAYSAX010000111.1:0-4144 GCA_964429045.1 uncultured Pseudomonadota bacterium | reverse complement strand
ATTCGCTTTGGGACTTCAATAGTGCCCCAATCGGGCTGGCGATCAACAAAATATGAGGTGACAATTATCTCTTGAGTTTCTGTATCTAAAAGACCATTTCTGAGGATGTTTAAACGTTCCCATTCATTTGTAATTGCCGAACCAACACTCCATGATTTTGTATATTGTTCGATTTTGCCATTTTTGCAATCGAGCGCAGTACATAAAAGCAACGGATAGTGGTTAGTTCTTTGTAAACCTTTCCATACGCAGTCAATTCTTTTTTGGTCGGCATTAAAGCCATTTCTTAGAATAGTTGCCAGCATGGATGCAGTCAGAATAATAGGCACAATAAGTAATAGTATTTTCTTCATGGCTTCTCTTTATGCTTCTTTAGATTTTAAAAAGCAGTTCACAATCTTATCAGTAAGCCATAAGTAGAAATAGTTAATCCAATAACCAAACGGAACAATTATTAAAAGGCTTATCAAAGTCACAGAAATTAACATTTGAGCGCTTAATGAGCTCACCAAATTAATAACATTCGCAGAGAATAAGCTTTTAACTAATTCCGGATTAGATGCGTACAGAACTTTAGCGCCAATGAAGGTAACCAGAGTGTAAACACTCAATGCTACTGCATAATATTTACTGGTAGCTTTCTTAAATTCCTTAGAGAATGGTCCCTGTTTAATTAAAAGCCTGTACAACAGCATGGTAGTGAAAAAAACATAGATCGAAGCGAGTGTCCATGTTGCCATTGGCCAAGTTAACGAAAGGCCGGTTTGATTGGGGAAAAATTGATAAAATATCTGATTTGAAATGAGACCATGGGTCAAGAAGATTAAAGCGCAGCCCAATGGTTTTTTGAAGAAACTAAGCATAATAAACCTCATTGTTATAATGTTAATGCTCAATTTTTAGGATAGCTCAAATTAATAAAAAGGCTATTATAACGGGCTTTTTTAATCAAAAACAGCCTTTTGAAGTTTTCATTGAGAAATAATAGCCATATATGATATAATTCAAATAGAAAATTATTTAATAACCCAAGGGTCATTTAATGAAGCAAATTATAGCTTTTTTACTATTTCTGCCTCTTTTTACCCAATCTATGGATAAATCATGGATTCCTGCGTATGTAGAAAGCGAGAAAAAAATAAACGCACAACGTGCAACACAAACTTTAAAAGATTTATTAAATAGCTATACCATTCACGATCTAAAAATTGATGAATTATATGCGAAAGTGCCTGAACTTATTAAAGGTGGCGCAGATCTTAATAGTAAAGATAATTATCATCATACCTTATTAATGCGTGCGGTTAAAAATAATCGGGAAGATATTCTAATATTACTACTCAACGCTCAAGTAGACCCTAATATAACCACCAATGTTAATGAAACGGCATTGTATTTTGCTGTAAGAGAAGGAAATATAAACTTCGCCCAACTTTTATTATTCGCTGGATCAAATCCTAATATTGTTACTGCTTCAGGAGATACGCCATTATTCCAAGCAATTCAAAATCAACAGCGTGGCATGGTACAACTTTTGCTTGATAACAAGGCGGATTTAAAAATGACTAACGCTCAAGGGCTTACCCCATTAGAAGTAGCGCAAAAAACTGGCAATCAAGAAATAGTTAACCTGATTAGAAACAAGTTAGGTATTAATTAGGAAATCACATGAATATCCGCACATTATTTCTCATAATCCTGCTTGGCGGCTCTTCATACACAATGGATAAATCATGGATTTCTTCGTATGTAGAAAGTGAAAAAAGAGTTAAAGAAGAACAAGAAAAAAAGACAGCTCAGGATATTAAAAATATTGCCCAAAAGGTAAAGGTTGAAGCTGATACAGCATCACAAGCAACACAGGAATTAATAACCCTCTTAAAGAACGCTTCCATTAGCAAATCATGGGATGATTTTCAGGCCGCTCGCCCATTGCAAGTGCAAGCACTAGAAAAGATTAAAACGCTGCTTAAAGCTGGAGCAAACCCTAATATTCTATTTAATGCAGAGCATAAGTGGAATAGTAGTCTCGTAACAGATGAGCGTACAAATCCTTTAATGTATGTTTTAGAAGAATTTTTACCCGAAACAAGATCAGCTATAGCAAGAATATTTATTGATGCAGGAACAGATATAAACTTTAGTTCTAATCATAATAATACTCCATTGCACTTAGCTATGGATCAAAATCTGTTTGATATTGCGCAACTATTATTAGAACATGGAGCAAATCCTAATACTCCTCATATTTACCGCAAATTTACTCCTCTCTATCTAGCAGTCAAAGAAAAAAAATATCCGCTTATACAACTTCTTATTGCACGTGGAGCTGATCCTATGTGGAATTATGAGGACGTATATGATTTAGCGGTAGCTAACAATGATATGCCAGCACTTACAATATTATTAAGTAGTAAAATTGACAATGTGATTGAATCAAAAGCGCTTTATAGGGCAGTCGAAAATAATAATTTTGAAATGATTAGTCTCCTTTTGGCACACGGCGCAAACCCTCAATTAGAGATAGTAACTCCTAGCGGAGGGACTGAATCAGCTGAAAGCCCACTGCAATTAGCACATCGCATTCATTCCTCATCAAAAATTATAAACGCGCTAAAGAATCCGCCTTCATATAAATTATCAGCAGAACAAATACGAAAAGCAAATGAGGCATTAAAAGAATATATTGCACACGGATCCTATGGCGATAGCTGGCAAAGAACAAGAGCTGTAAAACTCTTACTCTTTCGGGGAGCTAATCCTAACATTAGCATAGACCATAAACGTGGCGATGGAAGTATCTATAAAGAATCGTTAATAACATTTGCTATAAATAAACATCTTACAGAACTTGTGCGCCATCTTTTAAATTTGGGAATAAGTCCTAATCACATAGATTTAATAACCTTATTACAAGAAGCTATCACAGGAAATCAGCACGGATCAGCAGATAATCGAAATATAATAAAAATGTTATTAGATTATGGTGCAGATCCAGATTTAGCAAGCAGTTTTACACCCGATACCCCATTAATCCTTGCGATTAAAGGATATGCATACTTAAAAGATCATAACATTCCTAAATTACTTCTTGATGCTCATGCTAATCCGAATATACAAAATAAAGTTGATGGTAGTACTCCCCTCATTTCAGCTGTGAAACCAGACGGTTATGGTTTTGGTAATACTACTCCTTTCATAGAACTTATACTTCTTTCATTACAAGCAGGGGCAGATCCATTAATAACTGATAATAGAGGCAACACTGCGCTCGGTTATGTGCAAAAAAGGTTAGATCAAGCAAGAAATGAAACTGAAAGAGCTGCCTATATAGACATCATAGAAATGTTTAATGATCCTGAAAAAATTAGAAAATCTGGATTGGAGAGGATTAAATGAAGATGAACACATTATTATTGTTCATTCTGATTGCAGCACCATCCATTGCCATGGATAAATCGTGGCTTCCTGCGTATGTAGAACGTATCAAAGAAGAGCAACAAAAGAAGATAGAAGCTGAGTTTAAAAAAAAATTAACCGATGAACTTTTAGAGGCTTTCTATTCTTTCTCAAAAAAAAGTACACAATACGCGGGACATGGCGCTGAAGAAGACTTGTCTAAAATGACAGAATTACTTAAAAAAGGTGCCGATCCCAATGTTATGGGTCAGATATATGTTAATTATACAACCCAAGAAGGTTATGGCACACATCAGATGAAAATTACAACTAATCTTTTAGGCATGGCTGTTGGTTTAGCCTTTTATACTAATTCAAATCACCTTGTTAAATTCTTACTTGATGCAGGCGCTAATCCAAATCCAAGTAATCTTCCTGAATATGGCACAACCCCCCTTGCCCTCGCTGTTGCTGACTCGAACGTTGAAATAGTTGAGCTTTTGTTAAAACATCAGGCCAATCCTAATATCTCTTGCTGGATCTTTGCAAGCAAACAGGAGCTGTCATTTGGAATGAGTTACAATGCGGGTAAATATGTTAATAACATTTTGAATTTCGCAGTATCGAAAAAAAATATTAAAATCGTGAAACTATTGTTGAAACATGGAGCTAATCCAAATTTACGCAACCATGATGAAACCGCATTATTCGTGAATGTAGGCGAGCGCACTAACGTCACCGGTTC
>CAYSAX010000110.1:0-4267 GCA_964429045.1 uncultured Pseudomonadota bacterium | reverse complement strand
GGGTTTATTATCCGCAAATGCACACATCGATGCTGCAGTTGCAGGTCCAATACCCGGAAGTTCAACTAAAATAGTCGGATCATCCGGTAAATTACCGCCAAAATCATTCACAATTATGTGCGCAGCTTTTTGTAAATACATGCCACGGCGATTATATCCCATACCCTGCCATTGCAACAAAACATCTTTAAGTGAAGCATTTGCAAGCTGTTCAAAACTGGCAAATGCTTGTAAAAATTGAGGGTATTTTTGGGCAACGCGAGCAGTTTGTGTTTGTTGTAACATTATTTCTGAAACAAAAACTTTATACGGATCATCAACCCCTCGCCAGTCAAAATGACGGCCATGAGCAGCATAATAAGACCAAATATTTTTTTTAAATTCGCTTATTCTTGATGTATTCATGACAATAATTATTTCTGCTGATCCTTTTGCTTATCTTCTAATCTTCCAACTTTAAGCGTAAACATTGAATCATTGCGTAATACTTTTTTGACTGAGTCTTTAACTTGATCAACCGTAATGGTCGCTAATTTTTGCGCACGGGTATCAAAGTAATCTTCAGGGAACCCATAACGATCTAAGTTAAGGAATACTGAAGCCATTCCTGCACTTGTCGCAAAATTGTTCACCATAGAATTAACAATGGCATGTTTTGCTTCTTCAAGTTCGGCTGGCGTAATTTCATCAACTGCTTTAGTGATCACCTCTTTAATAGCCTTTTCAGCTTCTGCCAAACGATCAAGCGAAACAATTGTTTTTACCATTACAATACCTGGTTGCTCAGAAGCGCCAGATACTAATGATCCACCAATGGTATAGAATAAACCTGATTGTTCACGCAGCTGGAATAGTTTTGAGTGCAATGACCCTAAAGCTCCGCCACTAAAAATCTGATCAAACAAGAGCAACTTATCAAATTCTGGATTTTTACGTTCTACTGACAGTCCCGCAAAACACAACACTGCCTGATCACGATTAATGAGATGAATTTTTTCACAAGGTTTTATAGGTGCCAATTTTGGGAATGCGACTTCTTCAATTGCTTGGCCTTTCCATTTTGAAAGACCTTTATCTAATGTCGACTTTAAATCGTAGCTTTCAATATCACCCACAATTGCCATGCGAGCACCTTGCGGAGTAAAATATTTCTTGTGAAACTCTACTAAATCTTTTTTAGTTATTTTCTTAATCGATTCTTCTGTTCCCAAAATATTTTTGCTAAACGGATGTCCTTTATAAAGTTCCTGAGCCAATAATTGTGATGCAAATTGACTAGGATTATCCCAGAAAGATTTAACATCGGTTAGTAATTGTGTACGAACTTTTTCAATTTCATCTGCATCGAATCGAGGGGAAGTGATTATCTCTTCTAATAACTCCAAACCACGCTGCAAGTCACTGGATAGAAGGCTCATGCTAATGCCGCCCGGCACTACTTGTAGAGACATTCCACGCTCTTCTAACTCTTTTGCTAATTCAGTCGCACTATAATTTTTAGTACCTTCTGTCAGCATTGCTGCCACAAACTGATATAATCCCGGCAATTGATCACTGTCATAGTATGGGCGTGCTTTAAAATCGAGGATTATATTTATTTTGGGCGTATTAGAATTGTTGTAATAAAGAACTTTAAGCCCGTTTGCAAGCGTTAAAGTTTTATATTTAGGAAAATTAAATCGCCCTGCTTCTTTGACCTTAATATTTTTAATATATGAAGGCTCTTCAACCGGCGTTGTTCTTTCTCTGGCTGCCAAGAATTTAACATCATATTCATCAGATTCTTTTTGTAATTTAGTCCACTCTTTTTTATCTTCTTGATCGAGTGGTAGAATCAAACCGGTATGCATGTTTGATTTTTTAAAATATTCTTTTAAAAGTTTTTGAATATCTTTTTGAATCTCTTTTTTAGGTTTATCTAAAAAGTGAAATGCAAAATTTTCATCACCGGTTGATAAATAGGCGCGGCCAATTTCTCGTGCCTGCGCTTCGATACTTTCTAATAATCCATAATATTGCATACGTGCTTGTTTAAGAGCACGCGTTACCTCATCATCGGTTAAACCGTCTTTAACAATCGAATCGATCTCTTCTTGAATAATCGCTTGGATTTTCTTGATATCTTTGACGTCTTTAGGTTCAAAAGTAATCAAGAAAATGCCGTGTTCAAAAAGCAAGAACGGAAATGATGACAGTGATGTAGCAAGTTGAAGTTCATCCACTACTCTGCGATATAAACGAGAGCCTTTACCGGAGCCTAGAATATAATTAAGAACATCTACTAAATGCTCATTTTTAGTTTCAGCGCCGGGAATCACGTATGCGGCCACCGCATAGGGCTGCTGCACATCACGATAAATGGTTACGCCATGCGACAATAGATCTTTATTAAAATAGAATTTTTCTTTTTTGTAATTTTTATCTGCTGGAATAGATTCAAAGTATTTTTTTGCTTGCGCAAATACATCTTCAACTTCAACGTCACCTACAATAACTAATGTCGCATTGTTAGGAGAATAATGTTTTTTATAGAATGCGCGTAAACGATCTGCATGTACATCGAATAGGTCTTGTTTGTATCCAATAACGGGGAAGTGATAGGGGTGATCAGGAAAAATTGAAGACATCATTTCCATGATCAAGGTGCGATGATAGTTATCCCGATACATTTTTAACTCTTGAATTACTGCCTTCATTTCAGAGTTAAGATGATCATCTTTAAATGAAACGTTTTCCATACAATCCGCTAAGATTGGCAACACCTCATGCCAATGCTGTACCGGCATATTAAATAAATATCCCGTATAATCCCATGAAGTGAAAGCATTAGTCGATCCTGATAAAAGATGAGTTATCATGTTAATATCAGACTCTGAAAGCAGTTTGGTTCCCTTAAAGATCATGTGTTCAATTAAGTGAGCAATACCTTTTTCGCTGGTTTTTTCGTCTTTTGAGCCAACGTTATACCACAACTGTATAGAGACTTTAGGAAGTGAATGGACTGGTCTTACCAAGACAGTCATTCCGTTTGCCAAAACTCGTTTATGTACAAAAGTTTCTTTTTTTTGCGTTTCTTCCATAAGTTCTTCTTCCTGTTCTTCTTGATCGGCAAGACATATTTCTTGATCTTCGGGTGGTTCGACTTCAGCTAAAATAGTAAATGGTGATATATTCACGCACAAAATTATAGCAATATAACGTATAAGCTTCATAGCATCCTCTTCTTTTTTTCTTCAGCTACGTATTTAGCCTATCACTTTTTTCTATCCTTTGCGCGCATTAACTCTTTTTTGGTAGTCTTAGCTAAATCAGAAATAAAAATGGGGTAATTATGAAAAAAATAGTATTAAGTTATATACTTTTTAATAATTTATATGTTGCAGCAGGGTCACCGCCACCCGTAACAATTTTTGACCCTCCTCAATTAGCTAAATGGAAACAATATTCAGATGAATTTTCATTTGATATTTTAAAAATAGCTATAAATAAGGACAAGACAAAACTCGATGAATTTGCTTTAGAAAGTTTAAAAACTGCTATAGCTAATAAAGATCTTCGAGCTTTCGAATACATTCTAAACCCGACTCATTTACAATTAAGCGATGATAATATAAACACTTTACGCAAAAGCTTAGATGCACAACCAAAAGAAGAATCTGGTCAATTTATCACCCTTTTGAATACTAAATTAGGAATCGAGCCGTCCAATTCTCACAGTAATTAATTTTTTGGTATCCAATACCTTTTCAACTGCATTTTTTATCTGCTCTACATCAATTGCTTTAAGCGTCTTTAACTGATCATCAAAATAGGTTACTGGTAACGCAAACCGATCAATAAAAATAAATGCTTTGGCCATCTCATAATTTGTTTCAAAATACTCAACAAGGGTATTAACCAGCGCATTGCGTGCATGATCAACATCTTGTTCAGTAAACAAATTTTTTGAATGTTCTATAGCATGTTCTATTAATTTTTGAGCTTCTTCGAGCCTATCATTGGACACAATTGTTTTGATATAAACTAAACCTTGTTGCTCACGAGCATCAGCAATTAATGAGCCACCAATGGTATAAAAAAGTCCAGTTTGTTCACGGATTTTGAATAAATAAGAACTCATTGACCCCAATACACCGCCCGTAAAAATCTGATCAAAAAGAAGCAATGCATCATAATCTTTATCGAGCAATTTAACAGATGCACCAGCAAAACAAAGAACGGTCTGGTCACGATTTATTGGGTAATTAATAATGCGAGGCTCAACGGA
>CAYSAX010000109.1:0-4417 GCA_964429045.1 uncultured Pseudomonadota bacterium | reverse complement strand
TGCAAAACCGACAACGCGCTTGTCTACTTCATACACAATTATGTGCAGCTTTTTATCTTTGTGTGCCGGATCAAAGGGGATTCTACTAACCAGCATGCCATCCATCAAGGGTTGATTATAGCTGGGCATGGTGCTTAATTTTGCCCATTGGCTTTTCATTATTTCGCAGACCACCGGTAAATCTTGAGGTTTATATTCACGAATGACAGCAGGGCAATTTAACACTGCTAGTAATACAATTAGAAAAAAATTAATTCTATTAAGATAATTCATGTCTCTTCCTTTCTTTTAATTTTGCCTTACTCTACTATGGTTTTTTTACTTATGGGAAGAATTTCAGTAAGATTATTATTAGAGATCAGAAATCTTTATCAAAACGAGGTTTATATGCATTTACGCTCTATAATTAATGTTTTTATTCTAGCTGCACTTTTTGCAGGTTCAAGCACACATCCCATGGGCTATTATCATAGACTGCCGGTTCATCACAGCTCGCAAGCTGAAGAACTTGGTAAAGCAGTAGTAGCAGTGGGTTGCATCGCTGCAATTGGTTATGGCTTTTATAAACTCTGCGATTGGCTCTTTAGCAAGACTGATATTCAAGTGTTGCAAGAAGCACAGCAAGTTAATATGAATGCGGAAAAATCTGCGAACATGTATGTTGATTTCTTTGAAAGCAAATGGGGCGATTTACTCGTAATGGAAAATGCGCACAAGAGACACTTGATGCGCACCCTTGATGAATCGTTGTTGTATCAATTTGCTATTGCTCATGCTTTTAAAACTTCAGTAGAATATACCATTTTGAGTACTCTTAATTCTTCATTGCAGAATGCTCGCTCTGCACAATCTATGGTAGTTGATCGTTTGCATAAATTACGCAAAAAGAAAGATATGAGCGTGATGATTACCCAGCTTGAGCTAGTTGCGCAATCATTGCAAAGTACCATCTCTCGCATTGAATTTGTGTATGAATATTTAGAACAGCATCGCAGTTATTACGCACTCTTAATTAATGAATATAAACTTATGAAAGAATGCGAATATGAATTGCATGCAATTAAAGAGTTTGGGCAAAATGCTGGTATGCTACGCGAAACCTTGCGCATTGCCGTAATGAGACATGCCAATAGTCATATGACCTATCCTTACATGAACTATATTCAAAAAATGCAAAAAATTATCCAAGAACTTGATCGTCAAATCAATTCACTTTCTTGCCACTATCCTGAACGTATGAACGCAGCACGCATCTTACTCGCTCATTTTAATGCAATTTATAACATGCTTATTATTGAAGATGCGTATCGCCAAGAGTTGCGTGATTATGAACGTGCGCAATTAGAAAAGCAACGCATTGAAGCTGAACAAGCTAAAGCGGCAGCGGCTCAAGCAGCAGCACATGCAGCTCAAGTTCAAGCAGCGGCAATGCAACAACAAGCATGGGAGATGCAAAAGCAAAACCAGTTGTATGCACAACAGAATCAATTGCAAGCAGAGCAGAATGCGATTTTAACTGCACAAGTTATTGTGGATGCGGTTAATCCACGGCCAACACAACAAGTACATGTTTATAATTAATTTTATAAATAATAATTTTTTAAGTTTCACTTTCCAGGTGATGGGTTAGGGGCATTAATCAAAATGCCCCTAACAACCCCATTGACCAATTTTCCCTTGGATTCCTATTGCGCTGGAACTCGCTTCTTCGCTTTCTACGAAAGCTGCACCCGCTCGAGCAGCCATCGCAAAAAGATCTTAACGCTTTATCCATTTCTGAACGACTAGCCGCGTTCTGCGCCTCGCAAGCGGGCGACAAACGCGAGCTCTGTCAATCTTCTCTTGAACTTAACTGTTCTTACTAAGAATCTTTTTTTAAATGATTTCCGTTAAAAAATGGATAAAGTTTTGAGCCCGCGACTTAGGTCGCAGGGGCCGCTATTCCTTTAAAAAGAAAAAAATGGAAGTTTGTGTTAAATTCCAATCCAGGATCTCCTGAACTAAATAATGCGCAGCGTTATTTATGTGAAAGGTTACGATGATGCGCGACCTTCGAGGGAGCGAGTAGCCGTGACCGTGATAAGATCCGTCAGGAGTCCAGGGGACCCCTGGCGCATGTGGGTGTGGGAGTGTTTGCGAAAACATTCCCACGTTATTCGCTGGCCGCGAAGGCCATTAAAAAAAATGATTTTAATATAAAAACTTAGTATCATAAGCACATGATTATAAAAAATGATTGTTATACCATCTACTTTGGTAATTCAAAAGACAATATCAGTAAACTGATTGATTGTGTTCCACAAGAAGCACCTCTAAAAGAACACAACAAATTTACTCCTATTATTGATCATCTTGCCCTACAAGATCTTGCTTTCCTGAATCAAACGCATAGCATCGATGGCCTGATCATTGAAAATGATATCCCTGCCTTTAATAAAGAGGGGGATTATTTGATTATTGATAAAAAGGATATTGGTATTGGAGTTATGACTGCCGATTGCTTACCTATAGTTTTTTATGATGTGAAAAAACATATTGCTGCAGTTGCTCATGCCGGCTGGCGGGGAACAGTTGCCGGTATTGCAGTGCAAACATTAAAACATATGCAAAAAATATTTGATACTGACATTAATTCTACTCAGATTTTCTTTGGACCGAGTGCAAAAAAATGCTGTTATATTGTCGATGAGCCGTTTGTAAAAAATATTAAAGAAGATGCTTTGAGTGTTATTGAACGAAAAAATAATAGCGCGCTTTGTTTTGATTTGCCTGGATTAAGTGCTTTGCAATTGAAAAAATCTGGGTATAGAGGTGAAATTAATACCGATTATAACCTTTGTACCATTTGTGATGATCAGTTCTTTTCTTATCGCCGCCAAGCTGAGCAAGCGGGTAGGCAGATGAGTATTATTGTTCTGAATCGATAAGAGCTCCCTCTGCCATCTTTTTCAAGATCGCATTTTTGTATCCTTGCGTTGGTTTGAATGGATTATTGCTAATATCAAGGTGTTGCAACTTTTTTAGATTCTTAAAAAATGATAATGGAAGATGCGCTATTCCATTATTGCTCAAATCAAGAAACGTTAAATGCATACCAGAATAATTGCCTTTATAAATTTCATGAGCCTGTAAAGGTGAAAAAAGATCATCAGGGAGACCAAGCAGCTGATTGTGGCTTAAATCTGCAATTTCTAAACGCCATAAATCTCTGAATGCATTGGTAGCTATTTTTTCAATCAGATTATTTGCAAGCCCTAGCTTAGTTAAGAAGAATAAGCGAGCAAATTCAACGCTTATTTTTTGTAACTTATTATGATCAAGATAAAGCCCTTGTAACTGTTTTAAGTTATTGAATGCTAATGGCTCAATTGTTGCTATCTGATTATGATCCAGAATTAAAACTTGTAATTTTGGCAAAAAACTAAAAGCATTATTAGGAATGCTTGGTAATAAATTATTACTTAAATCAAGCTCAGTAATAGTCTCTATTCCAGGAATTTCTGAAAGATTATTAAGGTTGGTAATATTAAGACCTGCAAGATTGAGGGTTGTATTTTTTAGTGCTGTGGTATTTTCAATATAGGCCTTCCATGCAGATTTTTGTGCTGCGATTGGAGCATCCATTGCTTGTGATATTAATGGCAAAAGACATAAAAAAAATATTTTTATATTCATGTTTTCTCTATAATTTTGATTTTCTTTGTTTTAGTCGTTGTTTAATTAATTGATCCATATTTTTGTAAGAGACATATTTATTCTTGCCCGGCCAGCCTAAGGTTTTTAGTTTGGTGAGTTTGCTCAAAATAGCAGTATTGAATTGAGTAAGAGGATTATCTGAAAGATTTAATACTTCTAAATTAAGAGGGCCATTAAATGTATTCACATCATCAATTACTTCAATATTATTATGGCTGAGGTCTAAGCGAGTCAGATTAACCATTTTTAAAAAGTGATTAGATCCCAGAGTAGAAAGATTATTGTGACTCAAATCTAAATAACGTATGTTTTCAATGTCAGGAATATTGGATAATCCTTCTAAGCTATTAAGTTGCAGATTGCGCAAATTGAGACTGTTTTCATAGTGTATTAGCGTACCACTATATAGAGTCTCGCTTATTCTCATATGTTGACTAGACTCTAAAATTATGGGCGAAAAGCCTCTTCTTCTTTCTATAACTGGATATATAAGGCTTTCAGGTGAATAATTTAAATAATCTTGAATTGAAAGACCATAATCTTTGGGGTTAAGACCAGGAATTTCTTGACCATGAAATAAATAATAATAACCTGCTAATTGACTCACTAGTGGATGTTTGGAAATGCGTGATTTTATCTCTTTTTGATCCAGAGACACATTGGCCTTTTGAGCCTTTTCCATCATTGCTTTTTGTGTGTCTTTAACGAATTGGGCTAATGG
>CAYSAX010000108.1:0-4439 GCA_964429045.1 uncultured Pseudomonadota bacterium | reverse complement strand
TAGGCGGTTAACCAGGCATGCGGCAAGAAATACCAACGGCCACCCACAGCACCGCCAAAATCATAATGCATTTTACCATCTAATAAGAGATGACCACGCACGCCATCATCAAATGCATCTAAACTATCAAATAAATTTGTAATTGGACTATTTAATTCAAAACCATCAAGCATTACCAAAGCATTTTGATTCGGATTCCAAATATTAAATATATTCACCTTATGCGCATCGCCATCAAATGCTTGTGTACGCAAACCTTTTTCTATCCAGAAGCTAAACTCAGTGCAGCTATCTAAAAAATGAGGCGTTGGGCGAATTAAAGTATCATACGGACGCAGTAGAAGATTCATTCCTGAAAGAGCCGTACTCATCAAGAGGCATATAATTACAATTAAAAAAGTATTTTTTTTATACATCATGAAAGTTCCTCTGATGATTATTCATTAACTACTAAGCCAAAATCACAGGCAAGAAGCCACTTGCACGTTTTGCTACTACGGACCATATGCGTGATCGTTGATGCATCATTTATCTTTATGGGAATTGTATGGTGCAATGCACCATAATACGTTGCCATATGCGCCGGAGTTTTATTCATTTTATTGTAGGTAACAAAAGAAAGAGTTCCATCCGTAAAAAAGCCGGAAGTATATGTTTTTAAGTTAAAATAAATGGGCATTTGATCTTTGGTAACATAATCATTGAGCGGTACAATCGTTTGATCATTGATTACTTTCGATGCAGTTACCGCAAGACGATATACGGTAGCATTACGCTCGCGCTTGCTTCCACAGACCGCATAAATCTGCCCGGAACCATGCCGCGCTACATCTTGAGGTCTTCCCGTTACACTTACACACGATAATGCAATCACCGGTTTTGCAGAAGTTGTTAATGGCACATCAGTCCATGCAATCGTTTGCATATCATCAACACGCACATCATGATCATTGGCAATGCGAGTCAATCCTTTGTTGTGAGCAAGCAATGCAAGCGGCCCTGAGACCACACAATCATAAAAGAATCCATATTTTGTATTGAGCAGCTGTTGCGCATCAGCTAAATGAGCAACCATTAATTGATTATTTTTGAAATCGGATTTTGAATAATCGATGCGATCGAGCGTTGTATCGGTTAACACATATAAAAATTGTTCATCAACAATTAATTTTTTAACAAACGAGTAATTGCCAATTTTGGTATAAGATATTGTGTTGAGCTCATTATCCTGTTCTAATAAAGCAACTCCACCACTTCCGCCAATATATAGATGATCGGTATAACTAAATGGAACCTCTGCAGCAACAATTGCGCCAATTTCTTTCAGCGTATCACTTGCAAAAACACGAATTTCCTCAGGATTACTCGTTGCATGCATAGGAACCAGCATCACTTTTTCTTTGCCAGTGATGCATAATAATGAATAAGGATGATATAACGTAGGGAAATCAAATAATCCTTGAATGCCGCCTATTGCTTGCGGAAATTCTTGTACAATGCACGAAGAAATTAAATCAGGGAATTCTGTATTCCAACCCGTTCTACTCACTGAGCGAATAGTATCTTCCTCTGATCCACTATTTAATAAGACCCCACCACGAGCAGCATCAATGGCATATGATGCAATATAATCATCAGATTCGTAAACCTTTTGCCATTTGCTCCAAGAAACAATGCGACCATCAGCACCAAAAATAGCTTGCGAACGATATACTCCTTTTTCGATCGAATCAAATGCATCATTAATAATCGTATAAACACAATCGCCTTGCACTTGTATGGTGCGCGTAGCGCAACCAGGCAGCGTAGTTCCCCCAACAAGAACTGCATCATCGCACGGTTTACACAAATCGGTAAATCCTAAGGGTAAACGATTGAAATGTCTTCCTAAAAATGAAGATCTTCCTGTTTTTGGATTTTTTGCGCCGTATGCTTCAGTTAGTGATGAATGGCTGTGCGCTAAGGTGCCATGCAGTGTTACATCGTCGGGTGAAATAGTACCATCGACTTGTTTTAAGTTGAGTAACGGTAATGAAAAAACACTCACTGGTCCATCATCCACTTGTGCAAGTACTATTAAATAATCTAAATACCCGGTTGAAGTTTGTAATGTTTTAACATTGTGAATGGTAAATGTGGTATTTTGGCAAGTGCCAACATGATTTAAATTTTCACACATGTGTGGCGCAACGATCGGAACCAATTGCACATTGTTATCAGTATCCACATAGCCAACTGCAATTGCAGCCATTCCTCCAGAACCACTCACTTTACATGCAATATATACTCGTTCAAGTGCAGGACTATAATACATATCAGTGACTTCTTCGATCTGCATCTGCGCAGTGCCTACTTTTAATATATTGTAGGCATTATTTAACGGAGCAGTATTGCTTTGAGCAAAGCCAAAGGTGGTTATTTTCTTCTTTGTTTTGCCATCTTTATCTTGATATAAAGCCTTTTCAATCTCTTGTTTTTCTTCATCACTTAAATCTTTGCCATCTTCTTTAATCTTTTCTAACGCCTTTTGATCCAGCTCTTGTTCTGAATAGATTTCGCTAAATTTAATAAGTGCAATTCCTGAATCACCGGTACCAAAAGTTGCTTGATCATGCCCTTTTACTGCAACAAATGCATATCCATTTCCACCAGCAAGGGCAGTGATGCCACTTGTTGGATAGGTGCCGGTAGCATCCATGATCGGTTTAGTTTGAAATAAATGATTTTTAAATAATCCAAAATTATGGCAATAAACTTCAGTCTGATTATCAGCAGTCATAATTGCAATATTGGTGCTATTAAGTGGCGCAATATGAGCAATTGCCGCATCAAAAATTGGATTACTTTGATCTTTTTGGCCGTTTAAAATAATTTTTTCTGGAGCTAATGCTTTAAATTGTGCAGCTCCTGAATCCAGATAAGAAATGGCAAAGTTACCCGCTCCCCCTTCATGCGCAGCGACAATCATGCGCTGATCAGAAGTAATCAACATTTTTTTAATAGGAAATGAAAAGGTGTTTCCACTACGCGTATCAGTATTTCCCGCAATGCGATTTGCAGCATCTGCAGATGTTACAGAAATAAAAATAAGTGCTATAAAAAAGATATTTTTTGCCATCATGATTCCTCTATGCAGGCCAGAACAAGCTTGTTAAGCCTTAGGATAGAAAAAAAACTTCAAACTGACCAGCGCTAGAAGTTGAATATTTAAAACTCTATGCATACAGTAGTTGAAAGATATTTTCATTTATTAAGGAGTAAAAAAGTGAAAAGAATACTCGCATTAACATTATTATGCAGCCTACAACTTGCAGCTATGGATAAAGCAGAAGCAAAATTAAATTTTAGCATTGCACAAAAAGGCGAAGATTTAACTGCATACAAAGCAGTTTTATTACAAATCTATCCACAATTTGCTCAAGACGAAGCGGGTAAAGAAACTATTAAAAAGTTATGCGAAGTGCGTTTTGCCGTAATCCTTAACTGGCTGGGAAAACCTGAGCATCGCTTTGTTAAAGTGCAAGATGGCCAAACCCCGGTTGGTTTTTTAACACTGGAAGCGCTCGATAATGAAAAAACCCGTATTGCAATTCATCATTCTCCCTTATTGCCAGTATATTTAGCTAAAGCTAAAGAATTTTTAGCAGAACAAGTAAAAGCGCAATTCCCACAAGCAAAAACAATGTATTCCTCTGCATCAGGCGCAGCTCCAAAACTCCAAGCGCTGGTTAAAAGCTTGGGCTTTAAGCAAGATGAGACGTACAAACCAAATTCTGAATTAGTTCCTGATTCAGCTGGATTTGTTGGGTTTAGAAAGGATATTTAAAAAAAGAGTAAGAGCCTGAAATTTCAATTTCAGGCTCTTACTCTTTTTTTAACTGAAATTTTTGATCAATAGGTATTTAATTTTTTGCGCATCTTCTACTTTTTTGTGCAGATCATTATAAGCACTACTTGAGCCAAGAAAAACTAATTTAAACAAGTTGAAAAAAGTAATTCCAATTCCTGAAACATATAATGCATATTTTACATCATCAAAAAAACAACTCTTGTCAGGCATGCAAGCTGCAGTTTTTAACAATTGATTTTTTGCATTTACGAAATAATTAAATAAAAAGGCTGTAACAAATAGTTCTTTGCTAAAGTAAACCTTTATCCAATCATAATCTAAATTTTTACGATTAGTAGCAACTATATCCTCCGAAAGAGCAATAAGAGCATCTTGTTCTTCAGCTTTAAATTTACTTTTCTTTAAAATATCTTCAACTTGTTGATAGTTGCTTTGAATAATAAAATCTGACAAATGCAAAACTTTTTCAGATGCTATAATACTCGTACACAATAATGCTAAACATAGATAATAGATAGTGCTTTTCATTTGTTACTTTAAATGTAGTAAAATACAAAATTTTTATTTAGTGTAGCTATTTCATATAAAA
>CAYSAX010000107.1:0-4463 GCA_964429045.1 uncultured Pseudomonadota bacterium | reverse complement strand
ATTGGCTGGCAGATTATTTTGGCTTGCCCACTGATTTTGAATCAAAGATCATGGTTAAACCTCTGGTACAAAATTTTATTATCGATTTTGATTTCTATTTTGGCTTGGATTATTTACTTAATGGTTTATATTTTAGATTTCATGCCCCACTTGTCTACACGCGATGGAATTTAAATTTCACTGAAGATGTAATCAATCCGGGTGTCAATGGATATGCTGCAGGATACTTTGGTCCTACCGCCGTGCCGCGCGCTCAACTATTATCTCGATTCACCGATTTTGCATCATTTGAATTAGCTCCTAATTTAAATGCACCCATCACATTTTTTCCTTTAACGAATGCAAAATTTTCTAACAAACACTTATCCAAATGGGGCCTTGCAGAAATTCAAGCAGCATTTGGTTGGAACTTCTTGCAAAGTGAAGGGCATCATTTTGGATTAAATTTACGCGCTGCTGCTCCGACAGGGAATCGCCCTCAAGGAGAATATTTATTTGAACCGATGGTCGGTAACGGTAAACACTGGGAACTTGGCTTAGGATTAACTGCCCACTATCTGCTGTTTATCGATTGTAATTGTCGCAGCGTTGCATTTTATTTTGATGCAAATTTAACCCATATGTTTAGAAATACCCAACGCCGCACCTTTGATTTAGTTAATAAACCACTTTCACGGTATATGCTTTTAGAACGCTTAGGAACACCTGTTAGTAATCTATTTATTAATTCACAACAAGGAACTGCTGCCGGTAGTGAAGCTCCTCCTTTTCAATTTCAAAACCAATTTATATCGGTTGCAAATTTAACAACATTCGATGTTGATGTAGATATCACCGCACAATTAGATGCTACGGCAATGTTGAGTTTCAAATGGGGAAATTGGGATATTGATGTTGGTTATAATTATTGGAATCGCTTATGCGAAAATATTGAACCGGTGTGCACCTGCAATTTACCGTTTAATAATAATCAGATCTATGCACTCAAAGGTGATGCACGCGTGTACGGTTTTGTAGCCAATGATGCGGCAACTCCACCAGTTCCACCAGGCACCCCAATTCCATTATCTGCAACTGAAAATAGAGCGACCATTCATGCAGGCACCAATCGTCCACTTCCTCAACCAGTTAATGCTGCACAAAATCAGAATCCAGGAATTGATGGTGGCCCTAATCAATGGGCAATGTCCGCACAAATGGATGATACTAATCAAATTGTAGTCTTTCCTGGTCAAGACGGTGACGCAGATACACAACAACGCTCAAGTTTAGAACCGATCATTCAAATTCCGGGAAATATTGATTACGAAAGCGCTGAAACCAAAGGATTATCAAACCGGTTGTTTGCCCATGTTAGTTATAATTTTGAAGACTGGTGTGGATGCTGGACTCCGTTTTTGGGTATGGGTGGATTTATAGAGCTTGCCCATCGCTCGAGCGGACAATGTTCATCTCCTGATTTTGATAATTCGTGTCAAAGCGTTGGCTTTTCACAATGGGGAATTTGGCTTAAAGGTGGATTAGGATTTTAAATATTAAAAAAGCCTTAACGGCGCTTTTTTAAGTATACGGATAGAGAGAAGATGAGAAGAATAATACTGGTAATAAGCATACTTGCAAGTAGCATTGGATTACTCCACGCAGACGATGATGACCTTAACCAATTGCCACGCGGGAAAACATTTTTAGCACCGCGCTCTCAAAGCGTAAATGCTGCACGAGAATTGGTAGGTTGGCATCGATACATCAATCAATTTTGCCAAGATTTTTACGGAGCATTTTCAATAACTCCTGAATATGGGCATTCATTTAGACCAGCTCGTTTAGCAGAATATTTCTTTGGTGTTGATACACTTATTGTTAGTGGAAGCCAGGTTGCAAATCGTAATAATGAAACACAATTCTTGGCAGACTATTTTGGTCTTTCTCCCATCTTTCAAAGTACGATACGTATGGAACCGGAAATCAGAACAGGACTTATCGATTTCGATCTTTATGTAGGCTACCAAGATTATTACATTCGCGTTCATGCACCGGTTGTATGGACCAAATGGGTCTTTAAATTACATGAAACGATTGCTCCCCAGGTATTACCAAATGTTATTTATCCCCCATTATATATGGATGTGGGCGCAGTAAATCCGCCCGCACAATCATTTGAGCAAGCGATTGCCGGTGACTTAACATGGGGACAAGTAACGCGTGGTATCGAATTTGGTAGAATAACTGGTTCGCATAGTAAAAAAGGCTGGGCTGAGCCGCAGATTGCCATTGGCTGGAACTTTGTTAATACTCCCTGCCAGCATTTAGGAATCAATCTTCGTGGATCAATTCCTGCCGGAACACGATCAGAAGCAATCTATTTATTTGAACCGATTTTAGGTAACGGACATCATCCTGAACTGGGTGCTGGATTTACTGGGCATTGGCTCTTGTGGGAAAAAGATGGCCAACAAACGGTAGAAATTTTTGCGGATATTAATTTAACCCATTTATTTAGCTCTCGCCAACGCCGATCATTTGATTTAATAAATCCAATAGATCCAACTAATGTAGAGTTTAAAGGCTTTGCAACTCGCTATATTTTGGCAAAAGAGTTTAATGCAATAGGACAATACACCGGCAACATGTTACCCGTAATCGATATAACTACCTTAGAATGTGATGTTTCGGCTGCAATCCAAGTTGATGCTGCAATTATGGTAAGTTACGAATATTGCAATTATACCGCAGACCTTGGTTATGATGTGTGGTTTAGATCCCGCGAAATGATTAGCAATCGTGACACGATTCCAAATAATCGTTATGCATTAAAAGGTATTCAAAACATCGGTATTGCAACGCAAAGCACCGCAACTATTTTTGGAAATCTGTTTATCAATCAAGGATTAGTTGCAGATCCAAATCCTCCGATTTTTTTCAATGATAACTTAATCGATGAATCCTCTGCACAAGCTACGCGCGGCTTTACCCATAAAGTATTTGGCAATTTTAGTTATTCATGGGATAGCTGTTCCTGTTATGTTGATCCATTTATCGGCATCGGCGGCGAAGTGGAGTTTGAAGGATTAAATCCGCGGCATGAAATTAAAGCAAATAAAAATTCGATTTCTCAATGGGGCATCTGGATTAAAGGTGGATTAGGATTTTAGACATTAAAAAAGGCCTTAACGGCGCTTTTTTAAGTACAAGGATAATTCTATGTTAAAAAAAATAGTTATCATTCTATTAACTACTGCAACCTTAAATTATGCGACAGAAAAGCCCATTATATTAAAAGTAGGTCAAAGCTCTAAAATCAAATTGGTATCAAACCCAACAACCGGCTATTCCTGGCAACTTACCCAACCTATAGATAAAAAAGCTCCTATAAAATTGGAAAAAACTGGCTTTTTAAAGCCAAAAAGTAAGCTCATTGGTGCTCCAACCACCCAATTTTGGGTACTGAAGGCTAAAAAACCGGGAATTGCCCAAATAACCCTGGAATATAAGCGTCCTTGGGAAACTGAAACTCCCCCGGTAGATACTAAGACCTTTACCTTCAAAGTCCAGTAAAAAACCTTACTTTTACTAAAAAAGGGCCTATCTCAGGCCCTTTTTTAATGTTTAAAACCCTTGAATATCCCTATTTAAACCTGATATAATTACAATTAGAAATAAATATATATTTTAAAATAATGTAATTATTGCAGGAATAGCATATGAAGTTCCAAAAACTCTTATTAATAGCAGGTATATTGCTTGTTTCAGGATTGCAGGCAATGCAACCACTTGGTCCCGGACTTTTAAGTACGGATTATTCAGATGACTCGGGAGACGAATCTGAAGTTGAAGATTTTCCAAAAACAATAAAAAAATATCAAGATCAGCCTACCTCATTAAGTAAACAAATAGAGCCTCAACCAGCAGCTTTATTGTTTGAAAAAGGTTATGATAGTACCCCTTGGCGTGGAGCAGGTGTAAGAGAACTTTCAAAAGAACAACCTCTTGAGCCAGCAATTGAATATACTGATAGCCCAAGACCATATCCTGCAATTCCTAAAAATTTGTTTAATGTAGTTCCTAGCAAACAAGAACCAGATACTCGCTTTTATAAAGATATTAGACGCGCATTCTTAACACCAATAGGTACTGAGCCACAATTAGAAAAACCGGTAGGCGTGGATCCAACTCTCGCGGATAAACCTTATAGATTAGATAATTTTGCACAAAGAAATCGTGATATTCAGCCAATTCAAACAGTTATTCATCCTCGTGAGTATGATAAACCGGGAGTACAATCAGCTGGATTAGCTTCTTTCCCGGTAGAAAAGCCAATTGAAAGCGCTATTGAATATGCAGATAGACCAAGACCTTATCCAGCTCTTCCTAAAGGTTTATTTATTACCCCGCCAAGCACTAAAGAATTTGATGAGCCTCTTGCTAGAAAAAAGATTTTAGCTTACGAACCATCACTTCCTAAA
>CAYSAX010000106.1:0-4568 GCA_964429045.1 uncultured Pseudomonadota bacterium | reverse complement strand
CATCAGGGCAATTTATATCTGCTCCTGCTTTAACTAAAGCATCGATCAATTTAAGCTCTTCTGGGTGTCCTGGAGTATTGTTTTCTTGACGACATAATAAATGGATAGGTAGAATATCATGTCCCCAAGAATCAAGCATTCCTTTATCGATACTTGCTTTGCGTTTTAATAATTCATGAGCAGTTTGATAGGCCTTATTATTGATGGCGTGCGCTAATGCAGAAGTTCTTTTTGCATTAGTAATATTAACATCTACACCCTCATCTAATAATGTTCGAGTAATATTCAACATACTATCATCGACTACAGATTGTATGAGTGGCGGTTCAGATCCATAGGGCTTATTAAGATCAATCTTTTTTTGTTTATACGATCTTAACAATATAGTTAAAGTTCTAATGCGTTGCTGGTAACTAATTTTTTTACCTTGCATGCAATAAAGATGTGGCATACAAAGTAGCAGTAAAAGAAGTAATTTATTCAGCTTCCACAGATTTTTCTTTTTGAGATTCTTCATATAAGTCGAGTGCTTTTTCTATAAGTTGGTCTTTTTTATCAGTAAGCTCAGGCTTTGATAAAAAATAGGTGTTTAACAATGTTGCAAGATCCATATCAACTTTCATGTTTGAGCGACGATCGCGGGATTCTGGTTTGCGAATCGGAATGATGCCAACCAGATACATTGCCTTAGCGCAGGCCCGTTCTATTGCACGAATATCAACGGTGTCTTTTTTGCCGGGGGGCACGTGATAGACAATTTTGACTACCGCATCGGTAATATCATACTCTTCGAGTGCCGCAATAACTTGAGCGGTTTGATCAGAAGTGGATTGTAATGTTAATTCCACTTGAATAAAAGGACGTGTAGGAACTTTAATGAACTCATGAGTGGTTTTATTTTTTTCTTCGATATTTATCAAGCAAAATCCTTTATCTTCTTTACGTTCCCCAAAATCAACCCGTTCAATTGAACCGGAATAGATAATGGCAGGATAGCCATTAGGATTGAGATTCTGATAGCGATGGAGATGACCAAGCCCTACATAATCAAAGGGAGCAATGGCCAATTGAGACGGTAATAAAATGGGATCATTGCCATAGACTGCACGCTTCTCTGATCCAGAAAAAATTCCAGAACTGACGGTTAAGTGTCCGGCGAGCACGGCAGGAATTTTTGGATCTAACTTTTGTGCGCAATCAGCAATGATCGCAGCAACTGCTTTTGAAATATATTCAGTGATTTCAATACCTGATTTATTGATGTGGCTGTTTGCCATTGAGATGGTATTGCGAGTGGGCCAAGGAATTCCGACAATATTAATCGGACCATTTTTTGTTTGCAAAGGAACGATGCTTGGTTTTGCAATTACATGAAATCCGTCTAAGGGAAGATCATGAAAAATATCTAATGAGTGTGCCTTACCATATGAAAGTGGGTTGTCGTGATTGCCCACCACGATAATAACCGGAATATTTGCTTTAAATAATCGCATTAAACAATTAAACAATAACTTTTGTTGCGTGGGGCTTGGATGTGCTGTTTTATAGGCATCACCTGAAAAGAGAAAGAAATCTACGTTGTGTGCAATTGCGTGGTCAATACAAAAATTAAGAGCTCTCTGAAAATCGAGTAATCGTGTATGAATACCACTATTAGCATCGATTCTACCATAATTTTCAACGCCAAAATGAATATCTGCTGTGTGTATAAATTTTATCATGAACTTTCTGATGTTTGTGAATTTTTTGTTTTTAAAGCGCCGATAAATGATTGCATAGTGGTGTGCTGATCACTTTTGTTACCGCGTAGTTGATGGGCATATCCTTCTTTGTTTACTTGGCGAGCGCGTGCAATAGCCAGCGCCTCAGCCGGAACATTTTCACTAATTACTGAGCCCGCTGCGGTGTATGCATCCCGTTCAATAACCACCGGAGCGATAATCGTATTGTTACTTCCAATGAAGGCATTATCATGGATTACTGTTTGATGTTTAGATAGACCGTTATAGTTGCAAGTAATGGTACCTGCGCCGATATTAACATTGGCACCAATATGCGCATCGCCTAAATATGACAGATGCTTAGCTTTGGTTCCTTTGCCGATAATACTTTTTTTAACTTCGACAAAGTTGCCCAACACAACATGTTCACCAATATGAGAATGTTCTTTAATGTGCGCAAAAGGACCGATTTCAGAATGCGCGCCAATAAATGAATCTTTAATAATACAATGGGGTAAAATATCGCAATGATCGCCGAGTGTGCTATTTTCAATTGAAGCAAATTCTTGAACCTTGCAATTTTTTCCAATAATACTGCCTTTTAATAGATGAACACCGCATCCAATATAAGAACCTGATCCGATATTTACATCAAGATCGATATGCACATTTTGTGCAACAGAAAAGTGAACACCTTTTTCCATCCAGTATTTAATTAATTCTGAACGTTTAATCTGTTCGGCTGCCCACAGTTCTTGCAGGGTATTAATGCCGCGTACACGATCAAATGATGCTGATGATGTTTGGACGGTAAGTTTTTTATCGCTGGCAATTTTAATGAGATCGGTAATATAAAATTCGCGAGTTTTTTCGTTAAGCGTGAACTCTTTAATGCATTGTTGTAAAAATTGTTTACTTACTAAATAGATTCCACTATTTACGCAGCAATGTTCATTAATATCGCCATCAAAATCGCGCGCTTCAATAATTTTTATGGAGCTTTCCGTCTTTACTACACGTCCGTAACCACCTAACGTGTGGTCAGCGTTGTGTGAAGTAACAAAGGTAACATCGGCATGATTTGCTATGTGTTTTTCATATAATTTTTCAATAATATCACTGGTGACCAATGGTACATCGCCGTTCATAATGAGGATATGATCCTTTTCCCATACCGGTTGGCTACACATAAGAGCATGACCGGTGCCATGCTGTTCATCCTGAACAACAAAATTGATTGAACTATGATGATGGCGATTGATTACTTCTTTAATAGAGTCTTTTTGATAACCGATTACTACCGTAACCGGGATGCTTAGTTGTTCGAGTAAACGAGTGGTATACAATATCATTTCTTGGCCACAGATTTTTTCCAAAAGCTTAGTTCTTCCGGTATTAAACCGAGTTGATTTCCCTGCGGCTAGAACGATTGCTTGAACTTTGTTGGAAAACATAGATTCTCCTTGTAAGGATCAAATTCAGATGATTAGATGCAGAAGCATTTTACCAAAACGGGGTGGTAAGTCTACGCTCATAATTTGTATGCATGAGCGCTTCATTTTCTCAAAAGACCCTTGATAAAATAAATAACTTTATAAAAGTTTTATGGATTGTCAGTGTAAGTCTGACAAATAACATGATTATTTTTTGCAAAAAAATGAATGACTTATACACTATATAGAGCATAAAAAAAATCATAAGGAGTGGAGAGATGGCTGAGTGGCCGAAAGCGGCTGCCTCGAAAGCGGCTATTCCTATAAAAATTGGAATCGTGGGTTCGAATCCCACTCTCTCCTCCATAGTAAAAAGTGATTCGGTAGCAACATAAAACAAGAGTTGAAGATGTTACAAAGTATTAAAAAAAGCGTGTTGCACATATCTACCCCTATTATAATAGTTGCAGCCTGTTTTTCTGTTGCATCAATTGCGGCAATGGTTTTTGATAATCGATATATTCCATTAATTCAATATCCGTATATTACGGTGCTTGATCGTGATTCTCATATCACCGGTGATTTTTTTGTTACTACTGCGAGCGAATCTGCAGATGATCGCGAGCGGAGTATTGGAATTTCTGAACTTTCCGGATCGTTTGACCAAGCACAGATGGCTTATTCATTTGATTTAGCAGGATTGCCTAATCGATTACCAGTGGGTTTAACTGAAGCTGAACTGCCCTGGTTGATGCGCGGTAAACTGCAAACGCAAGGCTTTGTTTTTTCTTGGCAACAAGAGATTGTTCCTCATTTTTCATTTGGTATTTGGACGCTTGCAATGCGTTCTAATTCTTATATTGATTTCTTTTTTAATCGTCCCTTTAATTCATCTTTGACGGATGAAAATATCTTGACCCTTGATGATGCGCGGCGGCTCATGTTTGCTGATTTAGGCCTTGCATGTAATCATGTTCGCCAAGGTGGGATGGGGGATACTGAAATGTATCTTCGCTGGGCCGATTATTATGACTATTGTTTAAAGGTACGCTCATTGCAATATGCGCTTCGTGTAGGAACGCTTATTCCGACCGGTGTAAAAAGAGATATTTTCAAACCTGCCTCAATTCCCTTTGGTGGAAATGGTCACTGGGGAATCTACGGAAGTTTTGATACTGAAGTTGAACTGAAAGAAGATTGGAAGGTTGGTTTATTATTGCGTGGAAGCAAACGTTTTGCACGCACGTCTGATCAACGCATGCCGGTATTGCATCCATTAGCAGCAGTTGGGGAAACCAATATTAGTGAACCTGATATTTTTGGGGTGGTCGTCGGATCAGCAAAAGTAAATCCTGGATTCACTCAAATATTTTCTTTATATGGCCAGTGGGAAGGGATTCGTCAAGGGTTAGGG
>CAYSAX010000105.1:0-4594 GCA_964429045.1 uncultured Pseudomonadota bacterium | reverse complement strand
TGTAGTTACCGCTGGTTCAGTTGTAGCTTATAAAAAAGGTTACTTCGGTAAAGCAGCACAAGCAGTTGTTAACTTCGGTTCAGCTGTAAAAGCTAAATTTACTTCTAAAAAGTAATTAGATTTTTCTAAGAACTTGATGGGGTGCTTTAGGGCACCCCATACTTTAAAAAAAATATTCATGGAGGTTAAAATGAATAATTTTAAAAAATACTCAATAGCAGCGTTATCAATAAGTTTATTATTATCTGTTCCCGCACATGCAGGTTTTGCTGAATTATATCACCTTGCTGGTCAAACAGCTCAAAACTTATGGGAAAAACGTTCGGCGATTACGAATGCTCTTCCTCCAGTTTCAATGCCAAAAATAAGCATGCCGGAACTAAAAATGCCTGCGATCTCATTGCCAGCAATTTCAATGCCTAAGATTTCTATGCCCTCTGTTTCAAGAGCGCAAATGGAAGCCGGTTTTGAAGCAGTTGGAAAATATGCGCAAAAAGCTGAAATAGTTTTAGCACAATATCCTAAAACAGTTGCAGCAACCAAAATGGCTGCAAAAGTTGTTCCCGTAGTTTTAGCAGGTGGATACTTAGCTAAAAAAGCAGTTAATAAATATAATGAAATTAAGCAAAGCTCAATGCTTACACCTGAAGAAACTCGCAGAGAAATGATTGCGAAATTAGATAAAGATCTTATCGGCGGTGGTATGGTTACTGTCCTGAAAGTACTTCAAGATACGCAAGCGTATATTAAAGATTTAACAGATCGTAAAGCAGAAAAAGTACCAGGTGCTTTACACTTTGAACGTGATTTAAGCCGTTACATCGATATTTTCCCTAATTTCTTAGGTGAATTGAATAAAGAATGGAATACCTTTGTACGATTAGCAATCGCTCATGATAATGCTAAAGATAATCGTTTTGTTGAAGATCTTTTAGCGTCATTTGATCGAGTAATTGCTCAATTACATGAATTGAATGCTTTATTATTTCATGAGCAAGTAGAGCAAATCAATAACAGATTTGAACAAGTAAATAACTTAGTTGAACCTGCTCAAGCAGAAGCTAATCAAGATAACGAAGTATTAGTTAAACGCGTTATTGGTGGCTAATTCAGCGGTTATTATAAATTCCCATATTTCTATCTTTGACACAAAAAAGGGCCCGTAAAAAGGCCCTTTTTCTTGAATAAAGTTGACAAATAGAAATTATAATATAGATTTAAAGAGTGGGCTGTAGTGCCCCCAAGTAATAGACTAAATGGAGGTTATCTATGAAATTAGTAAAATCAGTAATCGCAGCAACTTTGCTGGGACTTTGCGCAAACGCACAGTCTATGGAACTTATTAAAGCAGCGCGTGCACATCCGTTTGTATCAGCAGCATTAGTGGGCAGCGCTCTCTATAACACCAATCAAATTAAGAATACACTTACCGGTATGTATACCAGAAATAGCCTTGCTAAAGAGCATAACGAGACTCTTGAAGCTATCCATGGCAATGCCGAAAGAATAAATCAGGCTATCCAAAATTCTTTACCTAAAAACGATGAACATAAGGTTAAAACGTCCTTAAAACTGGAACAATCGGTATTGCATTTTAATGCGTTTATGGCGGGAATTGAACGTGTATTTCCTAAATTAGCGCAAAATGGTAGAGCATTTGTGGCCTTAGCAAATGCGTTTAATACTGAAAAATCGTTTAATAAAGCTACTATTACTGCCTACAATGAGGCATATAAAAGGCTTATGGATGAGTTGAACCCTATGGTTCAATCCGCTATAGTAAAAGTCCTCAAAAATAGCGCCATAAAAACCGCTGTTTTTGCAGCTCAAACGGCTATGAAATACCCTAAAACTACCTTAGCTGGCGTTGCAGGTATCGCACTTAATCAGTGGATCGGTAATAGCATCTCAGGTACCAGCAAGGTATTATACAGCTTAGGCGCGGCATCACTTGTTGCAGCCCCTATGCTGGCAATCAAATATCTCAATGTACCGTTTCCTGTTTAAAACTAACTAAAAGGGCCCCTAAAAAGGCCCTTTTTTATGAATTTAGCCCTTAAGCAATAATCTTGGTCTAAGGCCTATAAGAGCCCATTTTAGCGTTTTTTGACTATTAAAAAGTGGCTTTTCTAACCTGCAAACACGGTTTTGGCAGAATAGGGTATAAAATGCCAAATTTTATTGACAAATAGAATAATTAGGGTAGATTAGATAATAAGTAGAAGGTATCTAAAAAAGGTGCCAAAAAGACTATCAGATTCGACGTTTTTGAAGAAGTATGGTAGGATGAAAGAAGTAGAAAAAGTAAGGAGATAAATGGTCCTTATTTTAGTTCAGAATGGAGGAATATATGAAATTCAATAAAAAATTCTTATACGCGCTTATGGCAGCCGGTTTATTCATGCCAACCGCCTCAATGTATGCGGTCTGGCCTTTTGGAAACGGTCCAGCTTCAGGCGCAGCCCCTTTAATCAAAAAAGCTCAAGAAAAAGCGACAGAAGAAGTTAAAAAAGAAGCTTCTAAACAATCATCTTTGGCATGGAATGCAACTAAGGTTGTTGGAAGTGTAGCTTTAGATGCCACCGTAGCAACAGCTAAAGGTGTTGGAAGTTTTGCCACACAATTTGCAATACATAATCCTCTATTGACCGCAGGTTTAATAGCAGGGGGTATTACCTATTACAAAAATAAAGAAGAAATAGATAAAAAAGTTAGTATGGGTAAAGTCGCTCTTATGGCCTATGGAGCTTATACTTTGTATGGTCAAGCTAAAGGACTTATGAACTTCATTGCAGGCGCCCCATCAGTAAATAATGTAGTTCCTGCGCAACCAGCAGCTCCAAAGTTACCCGTAAATCTACCGGTAGCAGCTGCAAAAACTGCACAAGAAACTCGTGAAGAACAAGAAATGAATGCGATGGTTGATGAGTATTTACACTATGTAAATGATCAAGAAAACGCAGAAACTGTTCGTAAAGAAGCGCAAGAAAAAGCGACTCTTGAAACGGCATGGAAGCAAGCTGAAGATCAGCGTTTAGCGCAAGAATCAGAGCGTCAAGCAAAAGAAAAATCTGACGTACTCAAAAGAGCGCAAGAACGTATCGAACGTTTAAAGCGTTCCGAGATTTCTCAATTTGATAATGCATGGAAAGAGGCTGAGCAAAAGTCTGAATTAGCAAAAATTGATAATCAATTAAAAGAAGCCGCTGTGGCTCTTAATAGACCAGCGCCTGAAAATTCATTATCTTTAATTGATCAAGAATATGCGCGTAGACATGCGGCTGATTTTCTGAATCCGCGAGAAGATCTTTTACACCCAATCGCTCTCCCATTAGTTCCAGAATTAACTGAAGAACAAAAACATGAATGGGTTAAAGAATTTGAAGAACAAGAAGCTCGAGAAGCTGTGCAACATCCGAAATTAACGGAATGGACTAAAGAATATAGAAACAATAATGCGTTAGAACGTGCGATGGTTATTGCGCGTCAGTTAGTAGAATCTGCGGACATTAACGATGAGGGTGCTGACACTGCGCAGGTAACCAGTCTTGAAGATACTCGTGCCCGCATGATCGATAGAGGTATGATAGATACTTTAAATCGTCTTCAGCCAAACTGTGCACCGACCGCATTGCGACCGTTGTAATAATATAATTAAAGAGTGAGTCTTATGGCTCACTCTTTTTATTTTTAAAATAGTAAAAACATTGTTTGGTAAAAAACAAGCATAAAAATTTAAACGAGGTTATATGAAATTATTTAACACAACTTTTTTAATCGCTGCATTAGCAGCACTCGTTTCTGCACATTCACGCGCAATGGAATTTGAAGTAGGAATGGATACGATCGGATATCTTGCACAAGATATGTTTGAATCGATTCCAACTCCACTGGTGATTGGAGTTGAAGGACTTGCTTTGGCAGCTGTTTCTTATGGCACCTATCAAGTTGGTAAAGAAACGTATGTGATCGGTAATAAATTATGGAAAGTGGGAAACACTATGCAAAATTTAACCAATAAGCATACGAATGTAATTTCTACTATAGCTCTTCCTATTCGTGTTGCTGGTGGCGTGGTAAAATTTTTCAATGCTCCGAGTAATGAAAAAACAAATATGCTCAAACACGCATGGCCGAATGTTAAGACTGCAAGTAAAAATGTAGTTAAAATTGGCTGGAATAAATTAACAAAGAAAAAAGAATAAATTATTTCTACTCCATTTCTGAAAGCAATTGGTAGGCCTTAACAGGGCCTACTTTTGCTTCTAAGATAGCAGAGCCAACGGCTACTTGATCAACTCCTTTTTGGCTAATCTCCCTTATATTTTTCACGCCAATTCCCCCATCCATGGCAATTTTAAAATTCAAATGACCGGTGTTTCTAAATCCAAGTAATGGGTCTATTTTGGCAAGTGTGTCTTCTAAAAAAGGCTGTCCGGAAAAACCAGGCTCGACAGACATGATAAGTACTTGATGGATAGTCTCCAAAAACGGAAAAATATCATTTACGTTTGTTTTTGGTTTTATTGCAATCGAAGGTAGCCATTTTTTTTCTAATATTTTATTAATGAGTCCGCGAGTGTCTGTTTTTGTT
>CAYSAX010000104.1:0-4609 GCA_964429045.1 uncultured Pseudomonadota bacterium | reverse complement strand
GTTGTAGCGCCTACTAAGGTAAAAGGGTTAATTGGCAAATTAATCGATTTTGCACCGGCTCCTTGACCAATTATTACATCAACACGAAAGTGTTCCATCGCATTATATAAAACTTCTTCCACATTTGCGGGCATACGATGAATTTCATCAATAAATAAAATATCACGTGGTTCTAAACTTGAAAGGATCGCAACAAGATCCCCTGTTCTTTCCATCATTGGACCACTGCAGATTTTGATACCAACACCCATAACATGTGCCATTATTTGAGAAAGCGTGGTTTTACCAACACCCGGAGGGCCAAACAATAATAGATGGTCAAGAGGTTCTTGGCGCATTTTAGCAGCTTGCGTGAACACGCTTAATTTGTGTTTCAACTCATCCTGACCTAAATAGTCCTCAAAAGTTTGAGGACAAAAGTCATTCGACCGTTCTTGAGAGGTTTCTTGTAACGCGATAATACTCACGTCGAGTAATTCTTTATGTTCCATACTATTAGCGTGCGTGATTTTTATATTTTTGAAAAGAGTTTTTTGTTATTTGACTTAAACAAGCATTTGTTTACAATCGGAAAATAGTTTTATTTTTTTCATCTCAGTAAGGGCATCTATGAAGTTTTCTATGATTTCTTTTTTTCTTTTTATTTCTCTTTCTTTGTTATCTATGGAACATGAAAAAAAAATATTGCCGGTTACAACAGTAGTGACAACAGGAACAGAGTCACGATCAACATCTGCAAGAATTGCTGCTGTTCAAGTTACTATGGAACAATACAATCAGAGACACAATAATCACGAAAATTGTTGTAAGATTGTTGGCCGTCTTTTCTATAATTTGCCGATGGCAATAGTTTCTTTACCTATTGTATGGGCTGATGAAGTGTTAAATAATATTAATGAAAAATTAAAAGTTGATTAATGTTATTCGCCCCAATAGAAGCGTCTAATAGCAATTGCATTAAACCATCCCAGACTTGCAAAGTTTACCCATAAATTACTCAGTCCGTAACTAATAAAGGGAAGTGGTATGCCAACAATTGGCATCAGGCCGGTTACCATGCCAATATTAATTAACGTAGAAATTATTATGGGTAAAATTAATCCTAACGCTAGTAATTGTACAAACGGCGATTTAATCGAAGCGATGATCCAAAAAAACTGAAAAAATAAGACCGTAAAAAGAATCAAAATAAACAACGCACCCAGAAATCCGGCTTCTTCAGCAATAACCGAGAAAATAAAATCTGTTCTACTTTCAGGTAAAAACTGCAACTTATTTTGAGTTCCTTTTAAAAGACCCTTACCAACTAATCCGCCAGAACCGATTGCAATTTGAGATTGCTCAATCTGATAACGTTCTTTTTTACTATCACCTTGCCCTAAAAATACGAGCACGCGTTGTTTTTGATACGTATGAAGTAAATGCCACGTGATGGGCGCAGTTATTAAAACAGCTAGTAATCCGTATAAAAAAAACTTTTTATTCATGCCTGCAAACCAAACTATTATAAGTCCGGAAAAAAGTAGTACGAGCGCTGTGCCTAAATCTGGCTGTTTACGAATTAATATAAAACTTATGGCAAGTACTCCTAGGACTGGCAAAAACTGTTTAAAAGAAAAAGAGAGCGAATCTTTTTCAGTGTAAAAATAATAGGTTGCATAGGCGGGAAATAGTAATTTTGTTAATTCAGATGGCTGTATTCTAAAAAATCCTAAATCGATCCATCGATTACCACCCATGACGATCGTTCCTTTAAGAATGGTTAAAACCAGAAGTCCCATCACGGCAAAATATGCAAAATATCCCCATCTCATCAAGGCTCGAAAATCGGTTGCTGAACACAGTAAATAAATGAGCAACCCAGAAAGAATTCCAAAACTTTGTTTTTTAAAAAAGAGTGAAATCGGTTGTTCAGGCTTATAGGTGGCACTAAAAACAAAAAACAAACCAATTCCGCTCAAAATAATTATGAGAAAAAAACTGATCCAATCAAAGTAGCGAAAATAGCGGCGATCAATTAAAAACATATTTTTTAGTCGTTATTAAGTGTTTTCAAGTATATTTGGTAAATCTTCCCAACGTTCTTCAGGTGCAATTATGCCTTTATCATTAAACATAATAAATACGGGAGTGCGTTTTACTTGTTCTAATATCTGCAATGTATTCTGATAAAAAGTATAAGATATAATTTTAGAAATGTTCATAACATCAAACATCATACGTTTAATGCGAATTGCTTTATTAATCATATCGGACAAGGTCATGATAGCATTTTCAGAGACGTATATTGCCGTATGAAGATTAGCGAGATCTGGATGGCTTGTATCTTTTAAATATGGATTTCTGTTCTCAAGTATTGCCTGCAACGTTTCATTGCTTTGCTCTATAATTGGTAAATGTTGTGCAAAGGTAGCTTTGCATTCTTCCAAAATTTGCGCGATAAATTTGGCATCTTGTTGAGTAAATTGTGAAGCGACTGCTTCTCCATATTGATTAAATTCGTCCATGAGCGTGTTTAACTTGTCAAATTGTGGCTTTTTGAGTTCTTCTATACAATGTTTTAATATTTGTTCATAGTTTCTACGTGCAGGTAAATATTCTTCTTTGAGCTTGCGTAAAGCTACTGCGGATGCAAGAGCAACTTTTTGGGCATCTTCTTCACTTACTAAAATAAGATTATTAATCATACCGGCATGCACATATGCAAATAATATTGCATTACCTACTTTAATCTGTTGATCAATTAATTTGCCATTAAAATAAAGCATATTAACTAACAAATTTATTTCGTCTTGATTTAACTCTTGCACATATTTAGATACCCAAAACTGGGCATGATTTGCAATATCTACCGTAGTAATTTTTTGTGGTTGTTCATCTTGTGCCTGACATGAAACAAATACAAATACGATGAGCAAAATACTACGATAGTTCATACATAATACCTTTTTTTATGATGTAATTATTTTTTCCTAATCATGACATGAAACTCAGGGGGTGTATAGGTTCATCAAAAATTTTTTTAGGTAATTTCAAATAACTAGATGCTTCATGTGATGGAATTAATCCAGCTTCCCAAAACATTAAAAAAGGTAAAGGGAAATTATTTTTTTCTAAGTAATAGATCATTGCATCATAATATACTTGATAATATTCCATGCGGGCTGTTTCAATAGCATTCCAGATTTTTTGATTTACTTCGGTAATCGTTTGTAATGTTTGCCACGTTTGTTTACTTGCAACTGTTTGTAATTTTTCTGCTTCAATAAAAGAATGTGCCGCATATGAGGTTGGAATAAGTGAGGCAAGTGTATCTAAGTAATCGAATCGATTATTTTCTATAGTTTCATCTTGCTCGGGTGTAGAACGAAAATGTCCACACGCAAATTCAAAAAGATCACCTAATGTTTTTTTAACATCAAAAAATTCTTTTATGATGATGTGTCGTGCACGGTCTTTGAGTATGGTGACTGCGGTGCTATGTGCCTTGCTATGAGAACCTTTGAAAGTATATTCAGCAGCGCTGTCGTAGCTTTGACGATATTTTTGATGATCGATTTGCGCTGTTTGAAACTTATTAAAGATATCTTCTTGTATTTTGTAATCAATAGTATGCGGAGCTTTAAGTGAAGGGTTCATTCGGGTTTGTGCAATATTCTGCCAACCTTTCCAAACTGTTTCTAACATACCAATAGCAGCTTTTTGTGCTTCGATTGTTGCACGTGAACGCCAATACGCGCAATAAATAAAGTTTACAATCATCGAACGTTCATCTTCGCTGATTGTGCTCGATGGGGAAAAAAAGGCATTGTATGCCCAGTCGCGTGCTTCTTGTTCGTATCTATTGGATGATGAAAGATGGGTGGAATAAATATGAGAAGTAAAACTTGTAATAAGAACTAACCAAATAGTGCTTTTAACCATTTTACTTCCTTTTTTAAAAAGTATTTAATGATGGTCGGGGCAGCCAGACTCGAACTGACAACCCCTCGCTCCCAAAGCGAGTGCGCTACCAATTGCGCTATGCCCCGATAATTTTTTTCGAAAAATGAGAAAGAACGTAAGTAATGTATAGTTTTTTTACATCACATGCAAGTGGAATTTAATTATTTGTCTCTTTTTGATCATCTTCATTGATCGTGTAGGTATAAATAGTACGTTTGCAGTACGATTTCCAAGCGGGTCCAAAGAGCATATTAAGACCAAGATAGATCAAAAATAATGCTAAGAGCGGTTTGATGACCGGAATATCTAAGCCAGTTAATACCTTAATGATAATTGATAAGCCCCAAAGAACTAAAATAGTACCAATGATGACTTCAGGACAAAATTCAAATTTCATATTACAACCTTAAAAAAGACTGGGGTGAAAGATGGGGATCGAACCCACGACCCTCGGAACCACAACCCGATGCTCTACCAACTGAGCTAAGCACCCCAACAAATCTAAAATTTTTTTGCAGATGATAGCTAATTTTAAAGCCAAATTTCAAAGATGAGGCTTAGTATAAGCATGTTTGAGCAAAATGCAACAAAATATAACCGGCTTTTCATTCTTTTATTTTCTGAAAAAAGCGTTAGAAGATGTTAAACTTGCCTCTGTTTTTCT
>CAYSAX010000103.1:0-4641 GCA_964429045.1 uncultured Pseudomonadota bacterium | reverse complement strand
CAGAGATGTCCTTAGCGGAATTGTTTGCGAGGGCATGTTAGCCGCTTATTCAAAAAGATATCCGGAATTTACCCTACAAGTCAGCTTTGACAAAAAAACTAATGAAATGGTTATTTTGGTCCAAAAGGACGTTGTTGCCAACGTAGAAGATGAGGGCTTTGATATAAGCCTTCGTAAAGCGCGTACCTTTAATGCTAAAGCAGAAATAGGTGAAACGGTATTAGTCCCTTTTGAGGGTAAAATAGGTCGTATTGAGATTCTTCGTGCAAAGCAAGTAATAGCTAATAGCATCAGAAAGATTGAAGCTTCTGCGGTGTATGAAGAGTTTAAAGAAAGAGAAGGAACCATCGTTCACGGCACAGTTCATAAGTGTGAGCGTGGCGGTGCGGTCGTTAAGATTGGGGAAGCGCTTGCTTTCTTGCCTAAGTCTCTAATGATTCCTGGTGAGAAGTGTTCTGCTGGTTATACTATCCGTGCGTTGCTTAAAGAAGTTTTACCTGAGCCACGAAACGACAATCAGTTGATCTTAGATAGATCTTCAGATCTTTTCTTGCAGCGTCTTTTTGAACTGGAGTTTCCAGAAGTCTTTGAGAAATTAGTAGAAATTAAGAAGATCGTGCGTATTCCTGGATATAAGTCCAAGGTTGCGGTGATCTCACATGATAAAAATATCGATCCTGTTGGAACCTGTATTGGTATCGGTTGGGCTCGTATTAAGCCGGTCTTAAAAGAGTTAAGCGGTGAGAAGATTGATGTCATTGTGTGGAGTGAATCTCCTGAAATATTAGTGCGCGATTCATTAAAGCCTGCGCAGATTAATCGCGTTGAGATTAATGATGATGAAAACTGCAACGTATGGCTTAATGAGGATCAGCGCTCTCTTGCTATTGGCAAGATGGGTCAAAATATTGCCCTTGCGTCTCGCTTGAGCGGATATAATATTCACTTGGTTAAAACAGAAGTGAATAAGCAAGATGATGAGATAGCCATGAACATGGAAGAATTTGATTGATTTATTAAAGAAAAGGCTTGTGGTTGCCGATGCGTGTATATGAATTTGCAAAAGAGCATGGTTTATCGTCTAAAGAACTTGTAGTCTTGCTCGCAAAAGAAGGCTTTGAAGTATCAAGCCACATGTCTGTGCTTTCTGATAAAGCAATTAGTTTTTTAGAAAATAAATATAAAAAAACTGAAATTAAGCCTGAAGTAAAAAAAGAAGTAGTTTCTGAGGTTAAGCCATCCGTCGCACCTATAGAAGTTACAAAAGAATCGGTAAAGCTCTCTGCGCAGCCTCAGTCTGTGATAGCAAAGGAAGAGAAAAAAGTGATACACGCGCCTTCATCTACAACGCAACCAGTCGAACAAAAAAAGAGCGCGCCAATATCCGCTCCTACTGCGCAAGAAAAATCGATAACATTAAAGCAATATATTCTTTCAGATTTAGCGGCTGCATTGGCAAAAACCAGCAGTGACCTAATTTTGACTCTCTTGAAATGGGGAATTCTTTCCAATAAAAATCTTTTACTTAATGAAGAGACGGTAGAACGTCTTGCCAAGCATTATGAGGTTTCTTTAGTTAAGCCGGTTGAAAAACCAAAAGAAGAAACAAGAGCTTTCTCAGGACATCTTAATAAAGATCTTTTAAAGACCCGTTTACCCGTAATTGTCGTAATGGGACACGTTGATCACGGAAAAACCACTCTTCTGGATTTTATTAGAAAAACCCGAGTTGCTGCAAAAGAAAAAGGCGGCATTACGCAACATCTTGGTGCGTATGAAGCAAAGACTCCACAAGGAGATCTAGTATTTATAGATACTCCGGGCCACGAAGCGTTTTCTAAAATTAGAATGCGTGGAACAAAGGTTGCGGATATCGTAGTTTTAGTAGTTGCTGCTGATGATGGTATTATGCCTCAAACGATTGAAGCATTAAAACATGCGCAGTCAATGAATGTTGCTATAGTTGTAGCAATTAATAAAGTAGATAAAGTTGAAAAAGCACGTGTAGATGTTGTTAAACGTGATTTAGCAACGCAACACGCGCTGCTACCTGAAGAATGGGGCGGACAAACTATCTATGTTCCTATATCAGCTAAAACAGGGTTAGGGGTTGATAAGTTACTTGAAATGTTAGTATTGCAATCTCAGCTTATGGAATTGCAAGCACAAGCAACCGGATCTGCGCGCGGATTTGTGTTAGAATCCAAATTGGAAAAAGGTCGTGGTCCTGTTGCAACAATTTTAACGCAACATGGAATCTTAAAAATTGGCGATCATTTTGTTGCAGGAAAAACTACGGGTAAAGTAAGCTCGATGGTTGATTCTTATGGCAACAGAATAAACGAATCTAAACCTTCTCATCCAGTGCTTGTTGCAGGATTTAATGAAATGCCTGAAGCGGGAGATTATTTTGAGGTTATAGATAAAGACGCGTATTTAAAAACAAAAAGTTTATTTGCTGGTCAAAGAACGGCTGTTTCAACGCATCGCTTGATGCAAACAGAGAAAGCGATCGTGCTCATTGTTAAAACTGACACGAACTCTTCCAAAGAAGCTTTATTGGAATCTATTGCTAAAATTTCAAAGAAAAGTGAAAAAGGTTTCATGGTGTTGCAATCAGGACTTGGCAACATTAGTGAGAGCGATGTAATGCTTGCTGCTGATACCGGTGCAAAAATTATTACACTTCATGCAAAAGCAGAATCTAACGCTGCAGCGCTCGCTGGTAAGTTAGGTGTCTCAATTGTAACATTCGATATCATTTATAAACTGCTTGAGTATTTACAAGAATTCTCTGAAAGCATGGCTACTGTTAAAATGGTACGTGCAAAAACCGGAGAAGCATTTGTACGAAAAGTATTTGATATCAAGAACTTAGGTGTCATTGCTGGCTCATATGTTAAGACAGGTGTATTTTCACGAGATGGTATGGTCGTAATATGGCGCGGATCTAAAAAGATTGGCGAAGGTAAAATTACGAGTTTACAGCGTGATAAAAATACCGTTAAAGAAGTTCATGCAGGATATGAATGTGCCTTTATGGTTGAAAACTTCACCGATTGGCAAATTGATGACCGCGTTGAATGTTACGTAGAGCGCCCTGAAACTAAGAAATAGTCTCAATTTTATATCTTCTTTATTCTTATCCTTTATTTTTCTGCGATGCGGATTGTCCACTATTTTCAAGGTACGCTAACCAATCCTCTCTGCGGATACTTTAGGGGCCTCTAGGTTTACTCTGGCCTCTGCTGGTAGAAAAGTGTATACATACGCCCTTTTTTATACGTTATCTTAAGATGTACTCTTTTTATACAAAACGATCTATTACTTTTTAATATAAAAACAACATGTTGCTTTTTTGTTGTTTTTATTAAAAATAATCATAAAATTAGAAAAAGCAGCATTAATAAGGGGTTTTAATGTTGTTGCTTTTTGGGCACGCATAAAGATTATTGTTTTTTGTTGTTTTTGAATCAGAATTGATTACCCCTTTGATTGAAATGGTTGCTCCTCCAAAAAAACAAACAATCAATCAAAGGTTCTATGGTTAGATGCACTGCTTGTTGAGAAGTAATAGGTAAGAACCTTTAGAGCTACACTACAATTTCTTCCTAGCTCATAAAAACTTTAAAGTTCTTGCCTATTACTCGCTCACGTTTCTAACCTCAGCCCTAAACTAAACATGCCCCCGCATTTCCCTCATCCCTTTTTTACTTGTTTAAAAGCTATGACAAAAAAATATTTTTCTTATGGTTATTATTGTTTGCGGTCAATTCTGATTGTATGAATCTGCCCAGCGAACTAAAGGACTTGAGTCTTTTTAGAAAAGCTAAACAAATTCAAGAGATCGTGGAGCGATCTGTGTCCCAATATAAGCTTGGGGTGGTATCAGGTAAGCACCGCTCTATGAATCACGCCTGTCACTAAACTAAAAGTGGTTTATTTCTCATTATTTTGAAAGAAGCTAGATCCCCCCATTTCCTTTATACTCCCTGGGGACTTATTAGCTTAATAGAAGGTTACCCATCAAGGGGTTGATTGTCAGCTGGTAACCAATGATCTATTAGATCGTCTCAAAGTAGAATTTCTAGAAGAAGACCAGAATTCAAAAGTTTATAAGATACTTGAGTTGGATGGTATATGTTTGCCTACTCCTGAAAAGCAAAAAGATTTTGATTCAAAAATACTTGAAGCAGAATGTAAGAAACTAGAAAAGTGTTATATGCTGATGGTAAAACTGCTTTAGTCCTTGATGCCCAATAACTCTTTGGTCTTATCAGTCAGCAGTGAATGAATCGTTTCCATATTCATTTTATCTTCAGTAAATGGCTCTTCTGTTGATTTTGGAGTTTCTAAGATCTTAGGAATATCAAAAAATCGTTCATCATTAAATAAGAGCCTAAAGGGCTCAAGCCCTAATTCCCCTTTGCCAATGTGTTCATGGCGATCAACGCGCGAATGAAGCCCTTTTTTGGAGTCATTTATATGGATTACTTTAAGGCGTTCTAACCCAATGATTCTATCAAAATCATCCCATGTTTTTTTATATGTTTCGGGTGTGCGTAAATCATATCCTGCTACAAATAAATGGCAGGTATCGACACATACACCTAATCTATTTTTGTGAGTTGAACGATTAAT
>CAYSAX010000102.1:0-4713 GCA_964429045.1 uncultured Pseudomonadota bacterium | reverse complement strand
ATAATGACTAGTGAATCCTGCGCCAACTTCCCAATGCTTACCGTTACCCGCAATTGGCTCAAAGGCAAACTCTGCATGAGGACGATTTCCGGTTGGTGCATAAACTCTGAAATTGAGTCCTAAATGATAGCACGGGCATAAAATAAAATTATATCCAAGCGCCATCTGAATTTCAGCGAGTGCAGTTTTATGTAAACGCGCTTGTTCAAAACGAGCAAAGCCAAGTGGTTCGAACGTGATGCCATCTGGCAATGTAGGAACATCAAGATCTGAGAAAAATTCATAGGCGTTGCCTAAAAGATTACCGGCAGGCACAGCTGTTGGGGCAAAATATCCGGCAGGATATCCAGCAGGTGCTAATGCATTGGGTAATGGAAGTTCTTCAAAGCCAAGGCCCCATCGTGTTACTACTATGGGAGCGTGTGCTCTAAAATATAATCCATTTACAAATTCATCGAGACCAACATAAAATGCAAAGTCGATAATAAAATTACTTACGCGTGGTTCAAATACTAAGCGACTGGTGAATGTTGGTGGAAGTCCGAAATAATCAGCAAGCCAATCGGTTGGATGACGGTTAGGGACTTGAGAGCCGGTTACATCAACAAACAGTTGATCGGAATTAACGTCAGAACGGCGATTTAATCCAAACAAACAATGACTGAGTGCATCAGCGTCAAATGAACGGGTACCTTCCAAAGTAATTGCGCCGGTGACATAGAGATTTTCCATGTCAAAAAGATTTATTTTATCGGTCCAACCAACTAAATCACGCGCAGCATCAACACTTTGAGAACGAATACTAATATAAGGATGTAATGCATATGAGCAGATAGTGGTAAAAAAAGAGGTGATTAAGAAAATAAGTAGTCGGCAGTTCATTATATGCTCCTTGCTTTTTTAAAATTCATGTCCACTCGTTACTGAATTTCTTATATTTCGATTAAGAAGTCAATTGCGTTAATTTGATAGGCAATTTTTATGAACAAATTTTAAGATTCTGAATAGTATAGTCTTTCTCTAACAACTTTGTTATGAATTGCTCAGAAGGTAATATGAGCTCAGTAAATTGATTATATGCGCAGATACTATTACTGCATAAGCTTTCAGCTTGTTCATACGTGATGCGCTTGCTTTGATATAAGCAGGCAGCAATTTGTCCGATGGTAAAAAGAGCGTGGACTTGTAGTCCGTGTTCTTTAACTCTTTCAATGCCCGATTCTTGGCGATCTATTAGCACCACCACATCATTAACTACCAGGCCATGTTCTTGTAATTGTGTTGCAGTTTCTAAAATGCTTTGTCCGCTGGTTATAATATCTTCAATGAGCAAGCAGCGATCACCATAGCGGTATGTTCCTTCGATCAGTTTTTTGGTTCCATACTCTTTTGTTTCTTTTCGTTTTAAAAGCATCGGTTGATCATAGGTTACGCACAGGCCACTTGCAATAACTAATGCTGAATACGGAACACCACAAATATGATCATAGTAGCAATAATCAACGATGGCCCATAATCCAGAAATCGCCTCTTTAAGCACTAATGGATGGGAAATAAGAACCCGCATGTCTATATAAAATGATGATGGTTTGCCGCTTTTAAGTGTAAAATTTCCAAATTTAAAAACACCAATATCAAACAGATGATTGAGGAATTTTTGCGGTCCAAAGCTTTGAAGCGAACAAGAAAATAAAAATGATAATAACAGAACATTTCTTGCAAATTTAACGAGATACTTCATCATAATCCATAGCATATTAGTGTTAAAATTTTGCAAAACTTTACTGTAATAGAGATTATTTGTCAAAAGGGCGCGCCTATGTTTTATATATATCTCTGGATTGCAACTCAAATTATTGTTGAGATGATGCCGATTAGTAGTTCTGGCCATTTATATCTTTTAGAAGTTCTGTTTAAAAAGAATGGCTTTGACATTGAGAGTTTTTTTTCTAGAAAACATTGCAATCTAAAGCGTATTTATTATTTTTTACATCTACCCACGTTTATAATTATCGCTGCCTATTTTGCTCCGCAATGGTTATCTTTCGTTTTTCATGATTCTATCATTGATATGCGGCCATTATTATGGGTTATATGCGCTGACCTGATTACCGGAGCTTTATATCTTTGTAAGCTAGATTTTATGCAAAAGTTTCCTTTAGGATTAGGCTTTTTAATTACGGCTATTGTTTTATTAAAAACAAGTTCCTGCTCTGGCCATGCATTAATAACATCATGGAATTATTACGATGCAGTTATTTTGGGTTTAGCTCAGGCAGTTGCACTCGTGCCGGGAATTTCGCGTCTTGCGATGACCTGTTTTGTTGGATGTTTATTAGGATTTTCTTTATCAGATGCATTTTGTTTATCATGGATGCTGCAAGTGCCCCTCATGATTTTAGCGATTGCAAAAAGTATTATGTCAGCTACTGATCGCAAAAGGTTAGCTCAATTATTGAATATCAAAACCTGCTTAGCTATTATCATGAGTAGTGGACTGAGTTGGATAGCATTATTACTAGTTATTAAAATTATCCAACTGAATTGGTGGTATGTATTTGGTTGGTACATGATACTACCGATTGTTATTTGGGTTTTGGTAGGTAGATGAAAATGTGCGTTGTTAACTTCGGATGTCTCTCCTTATAAATGGTGAGTAGCGCACGAAGTAAACAAAAGAGCCATATATAAAGGGGGATCGTATGTTAAGCATGTTTAAAAAGGCTGCAACAAGAAATGAGGCATTGCCTTTTGTTCATGAACTTAAAATGATAATGGTATTAGCAGGATCTTTTTTTATAGCCGTTGCATTACTCACCTATAATACTCACGATCATTCATGGTTTTATGTTGATACACAACCGGCTGCTACTACCAATATGTGTGGCTATGTGGGTGCGTGTATTGCGGGTCTTTTTTATTATTTATTTGGTACTGCTGCCCTGGTCTTTATATGTTTTGGTTTTTTTCTTTTATATACGTTATTAGCTAATAGAGAATGGACACAAGAATGGGATCGTATTATCGCATATCAAGTGGTCATTGTAGTAACGGCCATTTTATGTGCTATGCATGGAATCTCGTTTCTTTCCGGAACTATTGCCGGTGGATTTTTTGGACATCTATTAAAAGCCTGTTGCTTACGATTATTTGATCGCGTGGGGACGCTTATTCTCCTTTACTCATTATTGTGTGCCTGCTTGATTGTTATTACTCGTTTATCATTTGTAGGATTAGTAAAATCTGCATTATCTTATATTTCTTTAAAGCGTGTGCGCAGAATGGTGATGTTTCCGCTTAATAGCATGGCAAAACAGATGTATAAAATTGTAGGAAATGGCATGCATCTTATGGCAAATCGTTTTAAAAAGGTTTATAAAAAGTATACCGTTCCATTAGAGCAATCATTTGATGGTGGCATGCTTGATAATAATGCGCACAGCGATATTTTAGATGACGCATTTTGGAAAGAGATTCAACCAAGCCTTCGCCAAGGCTCCTGCGGTCAGGGAAAAAAAGAGCCGGTTCAGGAAAGAACAATTGATCCAGCAACTGAATCGATTGAGATTCAGCAAGAACCTCAGCATGAATCCCATGATCAAATGATGGAGCAATTATCTGAATATGAGTTGCCACATCTTGATATGTTTATCGGTGTTGATGAAGAGCAAAATGATCATGCGCTTATGCAAGAGCTTGAAAAACGTGCATTAGTGTTGCAAGAAAAATTAGAACGATTTGGAGTATTTGGAAAAGTAACTGCTATAAAACGTGGGCCAGTAGTCACCATGTTTGAGTATCAGCCACAAATAGATACAAAGATTAGTAAAATTGTGGCACTTGAAGATGATCTTTCGCTTGCATTACAAGCAACGAGCATTCGTATCATTGCACCAATTCCCGGAAGATCGGTAGTTGGTTTTGAAGTTGCCAATAAGCATCGACGCGGTGTAACACTAGCACAACTTATTAAAACCGATACTTATAAAGAAAGTACTGCAGCGCTGCCCATGGTTTTGGGAGTTGATACGATAGGCAATACTATTATTATCGATCTTGCAAAAATGCCTCATCTGTTAATGGCAGGGTCAACCGGATCAGGAAAATCTGTGGCACTCAATGCAATGTTAATTAGTTTATTATGCAAAGTGTCTCCTGACGATTTAAGATTGGTTGTGATCGATCCTAAGCGTTTAGAGTTTGCACCATTTGCAGACATTGCTCATTTATTATTTCCGATTGTTACTGATCCAAAACAATCACCCTCAGTGTTACGTTGGGTAGTCAAACAGATGGAAGAGCGTTATGAGACAATGGCTAAAGCGGGTGCGCGTAATATTCATGATTATCGTGCAATGTCAGAAAAAAATAATATTGAACGCATGCCATTTATTGTAGTGGTTATCGATGAGCTTGCAGATTTAATGATGTGCGCGGGTAAAGAGGTTGAAGATTCTATTATTCGTATTACTCAGATGGCACGCGCAGCAGGAATACATTTAATCTCCGCGACACAGCGCCCATCGGTTGATGTGATCACCGGTCTCATTAAAGTAAACTTCCCGAGTAGAATTTCTTTCCGCGTTACCTCTAAAATCGATTCACGTACCATTCTTGATTGTGCCGGTGCTGATAAATTATTAGGAAAAGGGGACATGCTGTTCCTTGATGCCAATGATTCTTTATTAAAACGGGTGCATGGCGCATACGTAC
>CAYSAX010000101.1:0-4737 GCA_964429045.1 uncultured Pseudomonadota bacterium | reverse complement strand
CATTATAATACCGTATTACTTTTAACTACAAACGATGCCAACCAATTACCCAATTTAATTGATAAGTAAATAAGTGCATAACAAATAGCGGCCATAATAACTGTCAACGAAAGAGTAATAAGTAGAAGTAGGAACTGAGGCATTTCCTGAGACGCCGCAGGATTATTATAAACAGCTGCCATTGAAGCTCCAACCAATAACACAAAAGCACATGTCGCGAGATACTTACTCGCTAGACTAATAAATTTTTTGCCTAAGAGTGCCTCATTTGCAATTGCATAAAAAAATGTAAATGCAATCAATAATAACGCTCCAATAGCAGTTATCCAACTTTGCTTGAAAATTAATGCACCAGATTTAAAAATTCCATTCAGTATGGCATTAATTAATAAATAGGTAATCGTAAATCCAATAGGTCTTTTAATAAATGACAACATAATTTTCCTTGATTATACAATTTCACTTTTGCAAAAATTATACTTGATAACACTGTTCTCATTCAATAGTTGCAAGATCTGAAGGAAAATACATGAAATCATTATTAATATTTATTTTAATACTATCCTTTCCGTTTCTGCACGCAGCTCATCCCCAACAAGATGCAAACGGCTATAGATATCGCAATGAGCAAACAGTTCAAGATAAACGAAAAATCGCAATACTTGCTTATGGTAGTCTGGTAAATCAATGTGCAAATCGGCACACCGGTGCATTGGTAGAAACATTCGGCTTTCATCCAACTTCCATTACATTGCCGGTAAGCATTACACATCTTGCACAAACCAATCGTTTTACCGCTGTTATCGATCACGAAGGTTATCCAAAACGAGTATATGCGGCACAATCAAAGTTTCAATTTTTGCCTAATGCGCGCAACAATATTGCTGCACGCGAAGGATCTAGATATCGCGGGCAAGAAAATGGTTATGATCTTAGATATATGTTTTATATGAAAAAATTAGCGCCTGGCGCACATAAAGATAGAAATGAAGAAAATATTGGAGAAAGCAATTGGGTTATTCGCATCCCAGAAAATCCACGACAAAGATTACCTAATGCAATGGCACAATCAATAGCACAATGGGCAGATAGCCAAAACTATACCGCTGTTATTTGGGCATCATTTCCACCAAATATAGAATCTCAAAAGGCTGCAGCAGCTAAAATTTTAGAGAATCATGACCTGTATTACAACACCAAAGATTATATTATTAATCTTCCTGATGGCCCTCAATCACCTTTTGAGAAAGCAGTAGCGCAAGGAGCTGATGCAGTGCGGAATTTTATTCGTGGCACTGAACCAAGCAGTGTCGGTTATAGAAAAACATGTCCGGCAAAATGTTGCTGCAAATAATTTTAATCAACAAATGTAATCGCTTGTCCAATTTTATCTGCGCGGCCAGTTCTGCCAATGCGATGGATATAATCTTCATGCGATTCAGGCATATCATAGTTAATTACATGTGAAACGTTATCAATATCGATTCCGCGTGCAACAACATCAGTCGCTAATAAAATGCGAACTCTACCTGCTTTGAAAGCAGATAATGCTTTGCTTCGTTGCGATTGCGTTTTATCACCATGAATGCTGGCAACTTCAAAGCCGCGATCTTGCAACTGTTTTGCTAATTTATTAACCGCCCAGCGGGTGCGCAAGAAAATAATAACACGGGTAAATTCCGGTTTGATTAAAAGATCATGCAGCAGTTCCACTTTATCTTGTCCACCAACCTTAATAACCGATTGATTTACATTCTCAGCTGATTGACGCGTTTTAACACTGATCACTGCCGGATTTTTCAAGAACTGTGACATCACTTCTTTTAATGCTGCAGGAATGGTTGCTGAGAAGAATAATGAAAGACGCTTTTGCGGAAGCTTACGGATCATATATTTAATATCGTTGATGAATCCCATATCTACCATGGTATCAACTTCATCAAGCACGATCGCATTATATTTACCGAAATTCAAATACCCTTGGCGTTCTAAATCGATCAACCTGCCCGGAGTACCAATCACAAATTCTGGATTATCGGCAAGATATCTGATTTGATTAGCAATATTAAGACCGCCGATGCACAAGGTTGAATACATGTTCGTTTTATAGGCAAAATCTTTAAATTCTTCTTGAATCTGATTTGCTAATTCGCGCGTTGGAGTCACGATTAAAACACGATCAATTTTTCTGGTTATCACATGATCAATCAACGGAATTAAGAAAGCCGCTGTTTTACCAGTTCCGGTGTTTGCCGAAGCAATTACATCTTTGCCGCTTAAAATATAGGGAATCGCTTGATCTTGAATAGGTGTAGGAGCCGTATACCCCTTAAAGGCAATATTTGCTTTAATTTGATCTGCAATCGGGAAATCGGCAAAGGTATGGGTAGGCACATAGGCAACTGAGGCTACTTGCTCTTCTACCTTTTTCATAAACAGAGATGGATCGAAGGTTTTTATCGGTCTTTTTTTGGAAGATCTACCCTGGCCAGGTTTAGGTTTGCTAGATGACTTATTAAAGCCACCGCCACGATAGGGTTTAGATTTTTTTTCAAAGCTACTGCTCGAACTTTTTTTGCCACGATTAAAGGACATTTTTATAACCTTCATATGAATTAATACGGTTTTATAGGGATTATTACCAGTATGATCTATTTATTCCGATCGATCAATATGAAGGTTATAATGCTAGTTCAGACTAAATATGGCCTTTGGTTTTAAGAACAAATGATGCAAGCCAATTACCAATGGTAATCACTACATAAGACACTAAAAACTTAATCGCTGCCTGCATCCACGTGAAATAGTCTTTAATGAAGACAATAACTAACGTATGATCCATCTGTGCAGCTGTTATTAACCCTGCTACTAATGTAATTAATACCAGATAAAGACTTGCACGCAATCTAAAGGCATTGCTTAAATGAGCCTGTATCCCCCATATGTAAATGAGAGTAAAAATCATTAAGGTACTATACCCAATAGCTAAAAAATGCGATCATCTAACATTAAATTAATAGCTAAATTTGCAGTTAAATAAGAAAATACAAATACTAAAAAAGTATATAAAACTGCAAATCCCAGCGGCCTGCGTAATAACGAAACCATATCGATCCTTAACGTATGTATTCTCTTTTAAATATGGCCTTTGGTCTTAAGAACAAATGATGCAAGCCAGTTACCTACAAAAATCAATACATAGCTAGCAACAAATGAAATAGCTAAGTTGATCCAGGTATTTATGTCTTTAAGCAGTCCTATAAATATGATTGGATTTACAACGGCAGCTAGTCCCAATCCAATCAGAAGAGAAAGAATTGGAATATAAATACTTGCTCTTAATCTGAACGCATGGCTCAAATGAGCAACCACTAATAATACATAGACGATAGTGAAAAGAACGAGTGAGCCATAATTAATAGCCACTAAAGCGTTTACACTTAAATCCATATTCACCGTAAAATATGATACCAGTGCTGCCAAGAGAGCATATAAAACAGCAAATCCAAACGGTCTTCTTAATAATGAAACCATATCTATCCTTTATTTTAGATGGTTATTTTTCCTTACCGTAACAAAAACACCCTGGTAAAAACAAGAATTGAAGGGAGCATCACCATCTAGCACTTTTTAAAAAACCGCTTAATATTAAAAATATCTTCATTCAAACAGACCAGGAGCCTCACGTGGAACAGCATCAAATTATGAATGCCCTCAAGCATTTATCAACACAAATTACATCACTTAAACAGCCGGAACCAAAACCTCATCGCTCAGATGACCTTAAAGATCTCTTTAGCTCACTTGCAAAGGCACAGGCAGAAATGCAAACGGCCGGTCTTTCCAATGAAAATCCCTATTTTAAAACCCGCTATGCGGATTTAGCTGCCATCGTGAAAGCATCCCGCCCTTCCCTAACCAAACACGGCCTTTCGATTATTCAGCAACTGATCACCAATGATGATGGGCACACGTTATTACATACCGTTTTAGGACATACCTCAGGCCAATGGATAGAAAGCCGCATTCGCATCGTGCCACCCAAGACCGATGTCCAAAGTTTAGGAAGCTATATTACCTATTTGCGTCGCTATTCGATCGCCTCACTGTGCGGAATCGTGACCAGTGGCGATGATGATGATGGACAATTGGCAATGCAGCAAGATCGTGAACAATTAGCTAAAAACGCATTTGGACGCATTAACGAGACCAAACAAACACGAACATAATTACTCTTAAGGTGTTTTTTTACTATTTTATGCAAATTGGCTTTGACTTTCGCACTTATTTCTTTTACAATTTTTGAGTCTTAATTATGAGGGGCGGTTAGCTCAGTTGGTAGAGCATCAGTCTTACAAACTGGGGGTCGTAGGTTCGAACCCTGCACCGCCCACCATTCTTCTAAGAATGGCTGGCAAATATAGTAGTATCCGTATGAAGCAATCTAGAATTTACCCCAAAAAACATACGGTCGGTTTAAAAAACCAGTTTCAGAAGAACATAATAGCTCTCAAAGCTATTTTATTGAGTCTTTCAAATTTTGTTCCTCGGTAGCTCAGCGGTAGAGCACACGACTGTTAATCGTTAGGTCGCAGGTTCGATTCCTGCCCGAGGAGCCATCTATTTTGTAGCTTTAATACTGTATTTATGTATACTGTATTAAGTGCAAGAGGATGGAGCTGTAGCTCAGTTGGTTAGAGCGTCCGCCTGTCACGCGGAAGGTCGCGAGTTCGAGTC
>CAYSAX010000100.1:0-4751 GCA_964429045.1 uncultured Pseudomonadota bacterium | reverse complement strand
AACACAGCATCATTTTATAATATTTCAGCGCGTAAGGTCCCCATTGTTCATGCATTCCAAAAATGGGGAGGGCATTAATCATTGTTATGAAAAAAATAAGTTTCTTCATACCTTTTCTCACATTGATTTACGTTTTTCTTCGTGCCAAACATTAGGCTGAAATGCCTGCGCTTTTTTTTCTAAATAACTGTTGTGAGCAAGTAAATATTTACATTGGCCCCATCGGGCAGGACATACGCAATGACCTTTAATGCAGCATGATGCTAATACTAAACGGGAAATTAATTTTATTTCGTGGCCATAAACAGTAAATTCTTGCCCCTGTGCATTATCCATTCCAACAAGATGAATAAAACAACACAGAATTAAAATTGCACTATAAAAACTCGATTTCATTATTAAACACTCTTATCGTTGCTTTTTAAACTCTTCATGTCTGCCCACCATTTTGCGATCTTCCACATGCTTATCTTTTAATTTACGTAATTGTGCATACATGGTATCAATGACTTCATCGAGGACTTTATAAATTTCAGGTCCTTCCTTTTTGACATCTAACGCATAATTGGGTGATTTCAGAACGAAATCAATCTGATGATGAGCATGCACTTTGCTTGGTTTTACAAAGATCTCAATATAAATTGGTGATGGTTCTTTTTCCAAAAAATGTACAATTTTTTGCAACTGCTCTCTAATATGTTGTTCCATTACTTTTGATGAATCACTGTTTTGGAATGTAATTTGAATATTCATGATAAATCTCCTGAATTATTTTTTTATGAGTGTACCTCAATCAAACCAATTCTGGCAATTCAATCATAAAATGTAATGTATACGCCTATTTATTAATAAGCAATTGAGCTTGAATACTCTTTATTTTATTTTCAATTTCTGAATGTCGATTAGATCTTACTGCTCCAATCACCGCACATCGGGGAGGAATATCATTTTTAATATCATGAATATAATTATGTTCTTTCTCAGATGAAGGAGTGCTTCCCATTACTATGGGCAGTACTTGATCACGATGCTCTACGGAAACTAAGCTTAGTTTATAACTTACAACTTGAACATAACGTTTTATAAACTGAGATCTTTCATCATCAGGCATCTGAGTAATAAATGCTTGTATTTCTGGTCCGTATTTTTTGAGTATAAGAGGAGAATATTTTTGGTAGACCGCATCATAATCTTGCACGGTAACCCATCCGTATTCAGAACTCATGGTAAAATCGAGATATACTTTTTCTTGAACAGGTTGATTGTTAATATTTAAACAAGATAAAAAAGATATCAATTTAAACATATTATTACATTAAGAAGATGGTCTTCGTGTTAAAAACTTAATTGGCACACCCAATAAACCATACTTAGCACGCATAATATTGTCAAAGAAACCAAGTTGAGAAGGACCAAACCAGTCAGGCGTTTCGGTAATCAGGACAATGGTAATAGGATTATTGGCAATTTGCTTAATACGTTTTACGTTAATAATCATCTGTTGATGATATAACGGCTTTCTACGGAGCGCTTCTTTAAAAAGCATGGTGAGCTCGTCATCATTAAACGTTTGCGTAGAGCGTTCATGCACTTGTTTTACCAAAGGTAATACTTTACCAATATTCTTACCGTTTTTGCATGAAATAGATAATTGAGGAACTTTCTTTAGGAAATACTCATAGACACTGAGACTACGATCCATATCTTTTTGTGCATCTGAAGTAGAAATATCATCTTTATTAAAAAGAATAACTAATGATTTATGATGCTCAAATACATAAAATGCTAATTTAAGCTCTTGATCGGCAATCGCATGTTCAGATGAATCAATAAGCAATAAAACTACATCCGCATCTTCAACAGCACGGAATGCGCTTTTTACCATCATACTTTCAAGTGTTTCATCTATTTTGCGTTTACGACGAATACCCGGAGTATCGGTTAATAACAGATCTTGATGATAAAAACTTATTTTTTGGCCAATAGCTTCACGAGTAGTTCCTGCTACTGGGCTGACAATTGCGCGTTCTTCTTGCACTAACAAATTCATTAATGATGATTTGCCCACGTTGGGTTTTCCCAAAATGACAATTTTACAATTAGATTCTTCATCATCAATTTTTGCACCGGTCGGCGCTGGTAATCCATCACAGATTGCATCAAGCAAATCCCCGATTCCCGTACCATGAATAGCAGAAATATTTATAATTGGCTTAATGCCGGTTCTTAAAAAGTCGTGTTCATGTTCTTGGCTGGCACTGTTATCAGCTTTGTTTACCACCAGAATCATTTTTTTATTTAAGCGTCTGCACGTTTGAGCAATATCACGATCTTCAGCAGTAAGCCCAATAGTACCATCACACACAAATAATAAGAGATCCGCTTGTTCCATCATTCCAATGGCACGTTGACGAACTTGTTCTTGAATTTCATCTGAAGACTTTTTCAGACTAATACCACCCGTATCGATTAATTCGAAGGTATAATCTTTCCAAGAAACGACATCTTTAATAACATCTCGTGTAACTCCTTCATAATCAAAGGTCATACTTTTTGCATTTACTGAAAGCCGATTAAAAAGCGTTGATTTACCAACGTTCATTCTACCAACAATAACAACGCGTGGAATCTTCATGCTAATCTCTTATCTGGGTAATAGTGCCGGGAAAATGCTGTAATAACATATGTGCTTGCGGCCATAATGAACTATCTGAAACATCAAAACGTGGTTCATTCAACGCCTTTACGGGAACCGCAGTACGCGTAAAGCGTGATTGACCAGAACCATACGATTTATTTTTATAATTTTCTACTGGTTTAGGTTGCACAGAAACTGGGTGCGCCTTAATAGGCGGCACAACAGGACCTATATCATTTTTTTTTGGAGCTGATTCTTTGGTAAACAATGGTTTAATTTCTACGATTAAACCAACTACTTGCTCAAATAACGACTGCCATTGATGCTTACTACTTTCAATTAAGTCCGCAAAGAACGTTAATTCTTTGGGAAATTCTGCAGTAATAATACCCGTTTGTTTATCAAATGAACGCAGAACTCCTTGTTTAAAAATAGAGCTCAATAATGGATCGTGTAAAATCTCAATCTTTGAAACTAATTGCTGCCACAGAGCTTCTTGCTCATCTTCATAAACAGGAGCTTCCTCAGAATCGTTATCTATTTCTTCAACTGCTTCTAATTCTTCAGGCTCAGATGAAACGCTGGGCATCGCCATTACGGGCGTACTTGAGTTACTATTGCTTTCATTTTTTTGACACACTCGCAATAAGATCACTTCAAGAAATGCGTATTGGGCGGTTGTTTTTTTAAATAATGGCTCGTTGCTATACAATAGTTCAAGCAAACTACTTAAATGTTTTAATGATTTGCCACGCGTTAAAAACTGTAATTGTGCAGTGTATTCTGCAAAATGCCGCGGAGGCACACCATTTTTAATCCAAATGGAAGCACGCAACAGCTCAGTAATACGTTGCCATAAAAATTCAGCAGAAAATTTTTCTAATGAGTGCTCATGACTAAATTGTAAAAAATCTGCAGGAGACTTATATAATAAAATTTCGAACAAACTTAATAAACGCTGCTCATCTAATTGCCCCAATACCTGATACACTGCATCTTTTGAAACCCGTGCATCGGAGAATCTAACTTGTTCTAATAAGTTAAGTGCATCTCGAACAGACCCACCCGTTTCTTTGATAATTAAACTCAAAGCCTGCGCATCCGCTGCTATATTTTCTGCAACACATACGCTTACCAGATGGTTGAGCAATGCATCGTCTTGCACTGGTCTAAAGTAAAGCTGAAAACAACGAGAGCGAACCGTTTCAATAATTTTTTGTGTATCGGTCGTTGCTAAGATAAAGATCACACTTGCTGGTGGTTCTTCCATGATTTTTAAAAATGCGTTGAATGCTGCTTTACTGAGCATATGCACTTCATCAATAAGATATATTTTTTTTCTTCCCATTAAGGGTAAAAGCGCTGATGAATCGATAATTTGACGAACATTATCAACACCGGTATTGGAAGCAGCATCGATCTCAATAAAATCAGGATGTCTGCCGGCCATCATAGCAACGCATGAAACACATTCCAAGCACGGCAATACCGCATTTTTTGGATCTTTTTGAAATACCGTTAACTGATCACAATTAATTGCTGCAGCAAATACACGAGCTGTACTGGTTTTACCACACCCTCTTTGGCCTGCAAATAAATACACGGGAAAATAATGATTTAAATAAAGACTATTTTTGAGCATGCGGACTGACAAATCTTGACCAACGATCTGATCAAAATTCTTAGATCGCCACTTGCGCGCAAGATTAAGTTGTTGTGTATTCATAGGGCACCAGCCGCTCGTAATTGTATTGAAAATATTTTTTTACTACAAGTCCCTTTTTATAGACTCATCCATTTTTCCAAAGTCTTAAAACAGCTCGTTGACTAAAACAACGAATCACATTCACTTTGGTTTTTTTAAGAAAACAGGGAAGCAAGTACAAGATTTGTTACCCCTGCTGCTTCCTTTCGGACCTGACAGATTCTGCAACGCATCTTTATTTGCTTCCCCTATTTTTGATTGCATCACTTTCGCTTTGCATCTCATTTTTTATTGGCCTTCACTTTAACTTCACAAGACACAATATCTTTAAAGATATTGAAAGCCAGGCACAGTTCGAAGAAGTGAAGACTGGCGGAGAGAGAGGGATTCGAACCCTCGATGCCTTTT
>CAYSAX010000099.1:0-4868 GCA_964429045.1 uncultured Pseudomonadota bacterium | reverse complement strand
GAGTGGAAAAAGAAGTGTAAAAAGAAAGGGTTGCCATGGAAGCTCAACGTAATAACAATAATACTAATTATAACGCCCTTGGTCATAACATGAATATGAAAGATTTTAATGATAAGGTAGATAAGATCGCGCGTGTTAAATCGCCTGATGGAACTTTTTTATCATTTAACATTAACGAGCTACGTGCATCTATTGAATGGTCTGTTAAGGGTCATGAAAAAGAAGTTTTAGTTGATCTTCTGTTGCAAGAAGTTATTAACACTATCTTTGACGGTATCTCTTCCCGTGAAATAGCGGATGCATTAATTATGGCAACAGCGTCCTTTATTGAACGTGACCCTGCATATAATTATGTTGCGGCACAATTGGCACTTAAAAAGTTATTTAAAGAAGTAACTGGTGTTTCTATTCGTTCTAATGCCTATGACCATCTTTATCGCCAATCATTTATTACCAGCATTAAAGAAGGTGTTGCTGCAAAATGTTTAGATGCGCGATTACTTGATTTTGATCTTGAGCAGTTAGCAGCGTTGCTTCAGTTAGAACGTGACTCATTATTTGAATATATGGGTTTAAAAACGTTGAATGAGCGCTACTTTAATAAGATTGAAGAGCGTCGCATGGAATTGCCACAAGCATTTTGGATGCGTGTTGCAATGGGCGTCTCATTCAATGAAGCTAATAAAATGGATTCAGCAATCGCATTTTATAATCTTATTTCAACGATGCAGTATGTACCAAGTACCCCAACATTATTTCATTCGGGCTTAACTCGTCCACAATTAAGCTCATGCTTCTTATCAACCGTTGAAGATGATTTAAAGCATATTTTTAAAGTATATCTTGATAACGCGTTGCTCTCTAAATTCTCTGGCGGTGTTGCTAACGATTGGAGTAATTTACGTGCAACCGGGGCAATGATTAAAACGATTAACACTGAAAGTTTAGGTGTTATTCCTTTCTTAAAAATTGCAAATGATGTTACTGCTGCAATTAACAGAAGTGGTAGACGTCGCGGTGCAACATGTGTTTACCTTGAAATCTGGCATATGGATTATGAAGATTTTCTTGATCTACGTAGAAATACTGGTGATGAACGTCGTCGTGCGCATGATATTAATACGGCAAGCTGGATTCCCGATCTGTTTATGAAACGTTTAATTAATGATGAAAAATGGACATTCTTCTCTCCTGAAGAGGTTCCTGATTTGCATCATATCTATGGCAAAGCATTTGAGCAGCGCTATGCTGAGTATGAACAAAAAGCGGCACGTGGAGAGATTAAACAATACAAACAGATTGATGCTGCGGTATTGTGGCGTAAAATGTTAAGTCGACTTTTTGAAACAGGCCATCCGTGGATTACTTTCAAAGATGCGGGAAATATTCGTTCACCCCAAGATCATTGCGGCGTGGTTCATTCATCAAATCTATGCACTGAAATCTTCTTAAATACTTCTGCTGATGAAACGGCAGTATGTAATTTAGGATCGGTAAATTTAGCTGAACATATTACGGCTGATGGTAAACTTAACGAAGAAAAGATTGCGCAAACGGTTGCGCTTGCAATGCGTATGTTGGATAACGTGATCGATATTAACTATTATCCAACAGTTGAAGCTAAAAATGCAAACTTACGTCATCGTCCGGTGGGGCTTGGTATCATGGGATTACAAGATGCGTTATATAAAATGAACGTACATTTTGCTTCTGCCCAAGCGTTGGAAGTTTCTGATTATATTATGGAAGTGGTTTCCTATAATGCGATTCTTTCTTCTTCGCAATTGGCGCAAGAACGGGGCACTTATCAATCGTATATAGGTTCTAAATGGGATAGAAATCTGTTCCCGCAAGATACTCTTGCATTGCTTGAACAAGAGCGTGGTATTGAAATACCGGTTATCAAATCAGGTAAAAAAGATTGGACTTTCGTTCGTGCTCATGTGAAAAAATATGGTATGAGAAACTCTAACTGTATGGCGATTGCACCAACCGCAACAATCTCAAATGTTGCCGGATGCTTCCCGTGTATCGAACCGATTTATAAGAACATTTATGTTAAATCAAACATGAGTGGCGAGTTTACTGTTGTTAATAAATATTTAATCGAAGATTTAAAAAAGCTTGGTTTATGGAATCAAGAGATGCTCGATTATTTAAAATATTACGATGGTAGCGTTCAGATGATTGAAAAGATACCATCTCATTTACGTGAAAAGTATAAAGAGGTATTTGAAATCGATGCTGAATGGCTCATTGAAGTAACGGCTGCGCGTGGCAAATGGATTGATCAAAGCCAATCTCATAACGTGTTTATGAAAGGAGTATCGGGTAAGAAATTAAACGATATTTATATTAAAGCATGGCGTTTGGGATTAAAGAGCACTTATTACTTACGCACCTTAGGAGCATCTCAGATTGAGAAATCAACACTTGATGCTAAGAAATTTGGATACACTCAAAAGCGTGACTATGGTTCAGTTGAAAAAACAATCGCTGATTCTTTAGCTTCGGTTGTTGAAATGGAAAAAGTTGATATGTTATCAGAACCAACAACAATTCCGGCTACTGCATGCAGTATTTCATCCGATCCGGAATGCGATGTGTGTCAATAACAATACAAGAAGGAATTTACAATGGCTAAAAAAGGCTTATTAAATAACTCGGCGGTTGATCCGAATAAAATTTTGCCTATGACCTATTTATGGGCACGTCAACATTATAAAGATGGGGTTGCCAATAACTGGACCCCTGAAGAAGTGTCCATGCAAAAGGATGTTGAACAGTGGAAATCACAAACGGTGTTATCTGAAACAGAACGCCGCATGGTGATTTACAACTTAGGATTCTTTTCTACCGCTGAATCGCTGACTGCAAACAACTTAGTGTTAGCAGTCTATAAACATATTACTAATCCTGAATGTCGCCAATATTTGTTGCGCCAGGCATTTGAGGAAGCAATACATACTGATACGTTTATCTATTGTTGTGATTCATTTGGATTAAATCCGGATGAGATTTATAACATGTATGAAACAATTCCATCAATCAAAGATAAAGATGATTTTGTTATTAAATTAACAACCTCTTTATTTGATCCGTCTTTTGCGCCGGTGGGGATTAATAATATTCAACAGTTCTTACATGACCTGATTGGGTATTATGTGATCATGGAAGGGATATTCTTTTATGCCGGATTTGCCATGATGCTTGCATTAAAGCGTCAAGGTAAATTGGTTGGAGTAGGCGAGCAATTTGAATATATCATGCGTGATGAAAGCTTACATTTGGCATTTGGATGCGATTTGATTAACACCATTAAAACGGAAAATCCTCAAGTATGGACTCCTGAGTTCCAAAAAGAGATTGTTGAACTAATCAAGCATGCAGTGACTCTTGAAAAGAAATATGCATTTGATGCATGCCCACAAGGCGTACTGGGAATTAATCCACAACAATTTTGTGAATATGTAGAATATATTGCAGATCGCCGTCTTGAGCGTATCGATTTACCAAAAGTATTTGGTACGATCAATCCATTCCCTTGGATGTCTCAATCGGTTGATTTAAATAAAGAAAAGAACTTCTTTGAAACCCGTGTAACTGAGTATCAAACTGCCGGTTCACTTGAATGGTAAACTAAAGATAGTTTAAAAATAAAAAAGGCCAGCTTTAACACTGGCCTTTTTTATTCTTAAAATTTTACTTAAGATTCATGCCTAATGTTTTTAGCTCATCTTTTAATTGATCAGGATTTTTAAAGTGGATACTGATTATGCCGGGAATATTTTGAGCACCCAATGCATTTTTAATTTTATCATCCATAAAAATAATAGTTTCAATGTTTGGATAATGAGTTTTAATATAGCGTTTTAAATTAAGATAATATTCTTGATCCGGTTTTTCATAGTATTTACCATCAGCTTTTTTATTAAGAGGATTAGTTGCTACAAAAAATATATCGCGTGAAAATTGTGCAGGTAATGTCTTGTTATCAACCATTGCTTGATACGTAGTGGTTGTCATATTGGAGGCAGCAATTACTTTATAACCTTTTTGATCAATGTCATCTATAATTTTTTTTGTTCCATCTATTTGTGGAGCCGTAAAAATTACTTTTTGGAATTGCAGTGATTTAGCTTTTAAATACGGGTATTTTTCAATGACGCGCTTTATTAGCATTCCAGAATCAGATAAGTTGTCTTTTTTCTTTGCTTCATGGATTGCTTCATTAAAATCCCAATTATCAGTAAGCCACTTTTCATAAGCCACTTCTCGTCCGGATAATACTACTCCATCTAAGTCAAATGCAAATAGTGTCGTAGAAGGATCTATTTTTTTATTAACGGAATGAACCCGTGCTTTGCAAGGACATTGAGCAGGCCTCATTGCCAATAATGAGAATGGGATTAATGCGTACACTATTATCTGTCTTATCATTTCATTTTTCCTATATTTTTTTATATATGATATATACGGCACTGCTATAAAAATTAAAAATCACTGGTATAAGGATAGAGTATGAAACATTTAGGCATATTATTAAGTATTTTTATTACAATACCCTTATGGGGAGCGTCGTATACGAATGTGTCTCCCGATATTGCAGAATTTCTTAATTCGCTCGCAGCACAAAATGGTCCTCCTATTTACTCTTTGTCTCCCGAAAAAGCTCGTAAAATACTTGATGATTTGCAAGCACCAACGGTTGATGTTATTCCTGCTAATATTAAAGACATTGAAGTTGCGGGCAAAGATGGCAAAAAAATCGATGTTCGCATTATAAAACCAATTAATCAAGTATAAAGTGGTCGTTCATTGTTGGGTCGTGATTATATATTACCCGTTATTTTATATGTTCATGGTGG
>CAYSAX010000098.1:0-4925 GCA_964429045.1 uncultured Pseudomonadota bacterium | reverse complement strand
TGGAAAGAGTTAGAAGGGATCGCCAATCGCGGTGACTTTGATTTAAAACAACACAGTACCCATTCAGGAAAAGATTTAGGGGTTTATGATGAAGAGACCAAACAGTCCTACATCCCCCATGTGGTTGAATGCTCAGTCGGAGTTGATCGCTTATTCCTTACTCTTCTTTTTGATGCTTATTGCGAAGATGTAGTTGAAGGCGAAGAGCGTATTTTACTTAAATTAGATCCTAAAATAGCTCCTATCAAAGCAGCATTCTTACCGCTCACCAAAAAACAGGTTGAGCCGATGAAGGCAATCTTTAGCGCAATTCGCAAAAAAGGATATTCTGTTCAATTTGATGAGTCAGCTTCAATTGGTAAACGTTATCGCCGCCAAGATGAAGTCGGAACGCCCCTTTGTTTTACCTACGATTTTGAGAGTGAAACTGATCATTGCGTTACGGTTCGCAATCGTGATACAACCAAACAAGAACGTATCGCTATCGATCAAATAGAACCGTATCTGATTGCATTATTGCAATAATAAGGATTGTCTTTATGAGTAATTCTCGCTTGGCGCATTTTTCTGCAGGGCGCGTTATTCTGTTTGCACTTTTTGGCACTATTTTAGTCGGCACTGCATTATTATCACTCCCGATAGCGCGCATAAAACCGCTCGCTTTTATTGATCTGTTTTTTACCGCAACTTCAGCAACCTGTGTTACGGGACTATTCACGATACCGCTCGATCAATTTACTTTTTTTGGGCATTGCGTGATCTTAGGCCTTATTCAGATTGGCGGATTGGGAGTTATAACCCTTACGCTGTTTGTGCTTTCATTATTTGTAAACTTGGGTCTTGCAACGCAGTTGATGGCCGGCAAATTACTCGAACTAGAATCCTGGAAAAATATTAGAAATTTATTATTTTTCATTGTGGTGATCACTTTTATTACTGAACTGATCGGCGCGATCTGCTTTTTCTTCACCTTTATTAAAATATATACGCCCAGCCATTCGATCTTCTTATCGATTTTTCACTCGGTATCATTCTTTTGTAACGCCGGAATTACTCTTTTTGGAAACAATCAGCAGATCTACGCTCATAATTATGCGCTTATCATCATTTCAACCATGCTCATGTTTTTGGGCGGTTTAGGATTTGTTACCCTTTATGAATCGTTTGAATACTTTACTGATTGGAAAAGTACTAAGCCGCATCACTTTTCTTTGCAAAGTAAAATCATTTTATATGGCGCATTGATTGGCATCTCAGTCACCGCACTGTTAGTTTATTTCTTAGAACACAATCATGCATTTATTCTTTTAAGCCCCGTAGAAAAAGTGCTAACCAGCATCTTCCAAGCGGTGGCTTTTAGAAGTACTGGATTGCTCACCTTACCGGTAGCAAACGTCCATCTGGCAACCCTCTTTTTAATTATGGTTGTTGGATTTATCGGTTCTGCTCCCGGATCAACGGGTAGCGGCGTTAGAACTACCACGATGGCCATTTACTTAGGAGTTGTTAAAGCGGCAATTGAAGGACATACAAACATTTTCCTCATGCACCGCCGCATAGCCCGAGATCAGATTAATAAGGCTATAGCCATCATTTCTTTAAGTATTTTTTGGGTAGTCATTACCACCTTCTGCCTTCTGGTGATTGAGCCAAATTGGCGCTTTCTGGATGTGGTTTTTGAAGCAGTCTGCGCCTTCACCAATTTGGGACTATCTACGGGAATTACCGCATACCTCTCAACTTTAGGCAAAGTATTGATTATACTGAGTATGATATTTGGTCGAATCGGCTCATTAACGCTGATATTGGCACTCCGTAAAATCGCGATGCGTAAAGAAGCAACACCAACAGAGATCATGTATCCAGAAGAACGGATCATGTTAAGCTAGTTCGATAATTTAGGAAAAACTATATGAAATTTGGCGTTATCGGCTTAGGTAGGTTCGGACACGATGTGGCGACCCTCTTAGCTGAAAATGGAATGGAAGTATTGGCAGTCGATGATAATGAGTCGGTTATAAACTCAATTCGAGATAATGTGACCCAAGCAGTATGCATCCGCATCACCGATGAAGCTTCATTGCGTAGCATTGGCATGGATGAGATGGACACGGTGATCGTTGCCATGGGTGAAAACATCGCTCAATCGATCTTGATCACCGCCCTTCTTAAAAAAAGACTTCAAATTAAAAAAGTTATCACCCGCGCAGTTAGCGAAATCCATAAAGAGATTTTAACGCTCGTTGGAGCCGATCAAGTGATTTTGCCTGAGAAAGAAGTCGGCATTCATTTGGCCGATCGCTTAAGCTCTCCCTTTATTGATCTTTTGCGCATTTCAAAAGACTTTTCAATATCTCAATTGGCAGCTCCTAAAAAGTTTGTGGGCAAAAAAGTCAGCGAACTGGAACTGTTTGAAAACTATCAACTTTACTGCATCGGTATCAAACGAGGCGATGAGATTGAATCTATCAATCCTGAACATGTGATTATGAGCACGGATAAGTTGGTGTTTTCTGGGGATAAAGAGAATTTAGAGAAGATTGCAAAATTATAACATCAATTGTAAAAGTAGTAACTCATCATGCGTTATAACATACTTTCATTTATGGTTCTTATTGCCTTCAACTGCTTTTGTATGGAATTGCCTTTATCTCCTGCGTCTTTAGATCGTGAACTTGCTATTGCATTATTAGCTTTGAATCAAAATAATGCAGAGAAACTTCCAACAATATCAGATAAGAATAAATGTTTTATTTGTGACAAAACATTTGTTTATTTACAAAAACATATGCGAACGCATACCCCAAGCAATACAACAGAGAATAAAGCTTCTTCACTAGAAAAAAATTATTTGGATATTGAAGAATACAGGGACAATCTCCGTCCTTATTTCTGTAATGAGTGTGGTTTATCATTCAAAAGGTCTAGCAACTTGACTCGACATAAAATGAAAAAGCATGGAATTTCATCTTACAGCAGTCCATAGGTTCTATGAAGTATTCAAAAGTTACGGCATATTTAAAAAAGAAGTTTCTCTTACATACCACTCTTCGATTGCTTGTTTTTATTATACCAAACAATAGCATCAGCATGGAGCTCCCATCACCTACAATTATTGGAACTGAACATTCAGCATTATTCAAAACGCTTGCAAAACAAGCCTTAGAAATATTAGTAAGCACTAAAAAAAAATGTTCTCTCTGCAATCGATTATATTCCGATCTAACTCTGCACTTAAAGAGAGCTCATAATGTTCACATTACTCTTAAGTATGATGAAAAATACTACAAATGTGATGAATGCGATTTTTCATTTGTAGATAGTTTTAAATTAAGAAATCATTCACAAATCCTGCACATTTATCCCTGCGCTCATTGCCCATATGCATTTATAAGTCGAACTAAATTAGCTATACATAACAACAACAAACATTCCATGTGAAAGAAATTGCTCAATATGCGTTATAACATAATTTCACTTATTTTTATTATTACTATCAATAACTGCTTATGCATGGAAATTCCTTTATATCCCTCAACTCTCGATAGAGAACTTGCTGCTGCGCTACTAACTTTAGACGAATATACACAAGATACTAATACACCCAAAGCAAGCGCTGCTTTAACCTCTGAATGTCGCTCTACTTTTACAAGTAAAGATGACTTTCAATCACACGCAGGACGCGTTCATAGGTTTCAATGCGATAAATGCCTTTTTGCATTCACGGCAAAAATTCAGCTCCGCACACACAAATATGAAGAACACGGCGAATTAATGAATAAAGCCACATTTTCCTGTGATTTATGTAAAAAGTTATATAAAACAGCTCGCGCGCTCGCTGGACATATCAGGACGCATGACGGCGATCTTACTCCTTAGGTATTTCATGTTTCAAATCAAAATAATCGCCATCACTTTTCTTATAACCGCTTATTCCTTTGGCATGGAACCATCTGTACCTACCATCATTGGCAGTCAACATGCTGCACTCTTTCAAGCACTCGCTCAACAAGCACAAGAAATACTAGCAACACCATTGTGCAAAGAACAAAGAATTAGGCATGTATGCCCAGTCTGTAAAAAATCAGTCTTAGATTTGTCGCAACATACAAAGAGAGCTCATGATATTTTCATCGGCTACGATGAAAAACCCTATAAGTGCGACAAATGTGATTTTTCATTCAGTGGAAAGATTGACCTGTTGAGGCATTCAAAAATACCCCATGTTTATCTTTGTGAGCACTGCAAAAAATACTCATTTATCAGTTTAGTAAAGTTGCAAAAGCATCTCAATTTCAAGCATCTGTAAAGAAAAAAATTAAGTGTATTATAAAAAAGACAAGAGGCTAGAAAGATATCTTTCTAGCCTCTAATTTTTGCGTCGTAATCGCTGCGTTTAAATGGACTCAAAACGAATGACCGTCAAATGTGCACGGCTATTGGTTTGAACACTTACTTTCTTACGACGTTTGAAACGAAGGGAAATCTTTTTAGGTCCCTTCATTTGTTTCACGATAACCGCAGTGACTGGCTTGGTTAAGAATGGTTTCCCAATCTCAAAAGCGTTTTCACCGGATTTGCGGAAAAGAACTTCTGGAAATTCTAATTTTGTGCCTGCTTCGCCTTCAATACTGTCGATGGCGAGTGTTTTGCCTTCAACTGCTTGATATTGCTTTAAACCACGTTGGAAAATAGCGTATTTATCAAACGTTTTGATTACGATATTGTCGTTATTTTGTGCCATCTTCAAGAATCCTACTGATGATAATCATAAATTTCTTTAATTATAAGGTATTTTAACAGATATTGCCAGGGAGGTCTAGCAGGAATTAATGAGGGGTTAAAAACACCTTAACTTTTCAGATAGAAAATATAGATCTATTCAAATGGAAAATAATTTGCATTTATAGATTATTCGGGTAGCC
>CAYSAX010000097.1:0-4934 GCA_964429045.1 uncultured Pseudomonadota bacterium | reverse complement strand
GCAAAAAATAAGCGATAGAGACAATGAACGCAGGGGTGATAAATAAAGAGGCCTCAGTGAGAGATCTACTGAGGCCTTGGTCGCAGGAATGTGGGGTAATCTTTCCCTATCTCGATTCCGCGATAGCGATTGCGGAATCAAAGAATGTGGGGTAATTTATTGTGCTGTTGCGCGCAGCATCCACGCTATTTTTTCGTGTTTGACAATCAGATCTTGCAAGAAATTGCTGGTACCTTGATCGCCAAGTTTACCGGTCTCTTCAATATCCTCACGCATGGTACGAATAATTGCTTCATGATCTGCTAATAATTCTTTAACCATTTCTAATGCGCTTAGCTGTTTTGAGTTAGCTTCTTTTAAACGGGTATAGGTTGAAAAATCTTGTAATGAACCAAGGGCAGGGGCGCCTAATGCGCGTGCACGCTCTGCAATCAGATCAACAAAATCGAATAATTTTTCATACTGTTCTTTAAATGCTTGATGGAAGTCATGGAACACTATTCCTTGAACATTCCAGTGAAATTTAAGCGTTTTGGTATAGAGTACAAATTCATCTGATAGCAATTTATTCAAAATTGAAGCGACTTTTTGGCGTACTTCTGATGAAAGACCAATATTTACGCTGGTTTCATTTTGATTTGGTGCACTATTTTTTTCTGGTGTAGGTGTGTATTGAACAACGGGAGTGGTAATTTCTACTATTGGCTCAGGTTGGATAACTTCTTCTTCGCTGATAATAATCGGTTCAACTGGTGCAGGAGGTAGAGGTGCTTCAGGGATAACAAACGGTTCTTGCGCGTATTCAATATTGGGTTGAATCGCTACTTCTTCTTGTGCATATGCATAAACTACTAAAATTAAGCCGATAATAAGGCCAATCAGTCGATTGCTTATCATGAATGCTCCTTTTTTATTTAACCCAAGCAGGTATAATAAAAAAATAACATATATAAATTTCTATTTGCAATAATTTCATAAATAAAAAGAGGCATTTCAAACGTATGCCTCTAAAAAGTCTTATATAATAAGGTTTTTTTATTTCTGAGCGGTTGAGCGGAGCATCCACGCTATTTTTTCATGCCGCTCCATAACTTCGGTCAAGAAATTGTTGGTACCCATATCGCCCAGTTCTTGTGTTGTATCAATATCTTTACGTAATTGGCGAATAATGGTCTCATGATCAGCTAATAAATGTTTAATCATGCCTAATGCATCAGGGTTTTTGCCTGGTTCTTCTTTGAGGCGGGTATGTTTGTTAAATTCTGCCATGGTGCCATATGCATCTTCGTCTAATGCGCGTGCACGTTCTGCAATATCATCAGCAATATCAAGTAATTGTTCATATTGTTCTTTAAAGAGTGCATGAAAATCGTGGAAAACGATTCCTTTTACATTCCAATGAAATTTTAATGATTTGGTATATAACAGATAAACATCAGATAGAAGCGCATTGAGTAATTTTGCGACTTCTTTTCGTGTTTTAGGGGATAATCCAATATTGGCTTCCATGATGTTCCTTTTAAAAATAGCTAAAATAATTGATTTATCCCATTTTAAAAAAGGGATTTTTACAAGTCAAATGAACATTGTGTTGCCTTTAAATTATTTAACGGTAATCTGGTGCTGCATTTTAATAGTAGCAACAGGGTTATGGGGAATTATGAAACGGTTTGTTTCGCACTTATCTATTTTAGTTTTATTGTGTCCAATTTTTATAACTGCTCACAAAAGTATTTATAAAAAGATTCAACCAATAAATCTTTCTTCTTTGTCATGGGAAGATGAAGAATGGCCCAATGAGCCACTTAAAGATTATCTGCAACGCTGCTTTACCTATCAGCGTGACTTGCAGGAGATGAAAAAAAGAAGAATAACGTTTCGCATATTTGCTTCAATATCTGAGCAAAGCATGCAACATTCAGCGCTTGCGGATATTACTACTGCTCAAGACCTTTTATTACTAGCAGGAAAAGAGGAAGGAGATTCATATGTGGGACAACTTATAGACTGTAGTAAAACTCAATGGGGAAAAGTATTTTTGCTTGGTCTTATTAGTGCACCTATTTGCGATGAAGAACTACTGATTAAAAGACAAAATATTATTAAAGAAATTATTAATAATGTTGAACTAAACGGTTCATTGGAAAGAGTTTATGATCAAATAGCGATTGCAGAGAATATGATGCTGTCTTTATGGGGACAAGATGGATTTTTAAATTCAACACAAAGAATATATTATTCATTACCGTATTTGTCTGGTCTTTCTGATAGATTAAATCATTCTTCTATCGCATTAGAGATTAAATCCTTATGGGGGCATCAGCAGCGCGCAGTGTTTTTAGGAACCGGTCTTTTTGCGGCTACGATATTACCTATCTATGGTATGTGTAAAGCAGGCAATATTAAACTTCCTGCCATACTTTCCAGAGTCGGAGATCGTTTAGAAGGAGCTGGCGGTAGAATATTGGGTATTTTGGCGGGAGTTACTAATAACACTCACTGGAGCTCTGGGCTTACCATTGCTGCAGGGGTTGCCTGTGCGTTTACCTGTAAAGAGGATTATGCATGGTTGCGTGATAACGTAATTCTAGAACAATATTTACAAAAAAAGATGATTTTAATTTCACATTTCTTTAATGGCATTACGGAACTTAACATTCTATTAGCGCAGAATCCTGAGTTTATAAAACTGTGTCCGGCAGCGCAAAAGATAGTGAAATTTATGGAGAGTGATTTTCAAGAAGCTAAAATGCAAGAGTTATTCGGTTATTGCAAAAGCTCAAGCTTGCAGGGAGAGTCATCGCTGTTTTCATATCAAGGACGTGTATTGGCGGCATTTAAACTTATTTATGACTTAAAGCCAACCATTGAGCCATTATTGCTTGCGATTGGAGAGTTGGATGCTTATTGTTCATGTGCTCGGCTTTACCAAGATTTTAGTGATAAAAATGCAAAGTTTTGCTTTGTTACCTACAAAAAATCAGAACAGCCCTTTATTGCTATGCAAGATTTCTGGAATCCCTTTATTAATGCGCAAAAAGTAGTTACCAATTCTGCTACTCTGGCTGGCCCACTACAAAGAAATATGATTATTACCGGTCCTAATGCTGGTGGAAAATCAACATTAATAAAAGCGATACCAATTAATCTAATTTTAGCGCAAAGCATTGGTATGGCAGCGGCATCTTGCGCGGAGATTACTCCTTTTTATAATATTGCTACGTATTTAAATATTATTGATGATATTGCATCGGGAAATTCACTTTTTAAAGCACAAGTTTTACGGGCTCAGGAAATGGTGAATGTTATTGAGCAAACTCCTGCAAATAAATTTAGTTTTGTTGCTCTCGATGAAATGTTTAATGGTACCTCTTCTAAAGAAAGCAAAGCGGCTGCTTATAGTGTGGTTAAACATATTGGTAAATACACAAACAATATCTGTATTGTTGCGACTCACTTTCCCTTGTTAACGCAATTGGAACAGGAAAATAATGCGTTTGTGAATTATAAAGTCAGCGTGAATGTTGATGAAACCGGTATTCATTATCCATTCAAATTAGAAGAAGGATCATCTAATCAGCACATTGCGCTAGAGATACTCAAGCAAGAGGGATACGATTGTTCTATTTTGGATGAAGCATCTAAAATATTAAATAATGTTAATTAATTTCTGAAGCTTTAGATTTTTTTGGAACATAGTTATCTAGAATACAGAATACTGCAACTGATAATAAGAATGTTCCTGCCAAGCAGTATGCCGTTGATTTAAGATCGAGCGCATGGAATCGCGGCAATAATTCAGGGCAAATTGGTTCGATATTTGTTTTTAAGAATTTATTCCATAAGCGCATTTGGGCTCCGGTTGGATAACCATAACTTAAATGTCCCTCGCATTCTGTTTCAAAGGCAACCATAAGTTCATTAAAATTGGGCACAATAGATCGCAATAATGAGTTACTTTCCTGGCATACGTCATAGCATGTTTTAAAGCAGGGAATTGAAAGTATTCCACTCGCTAAGGCCACTGCATCTTTAATTCGTTTTGGACTGATTGAAGTCCACGAAGATGCAGCTATTGTTTGAGTATTTAAGAAGCTAAAACATAAAGTAGTAATGAGTAGTTTTTTCATGATGTTTTCACTTTGCCGATTTTAATTGTTGAAAATGATTCAATTCTTCAAGCATTTGACGCGCATCTGAGTCGCTTGGATGTTTTACTAGAAACTCTTTTACGATCATGATCGCGGTTTTGAAATTCTTTTGATTTGCAAATGCGCCTGCTTTATTGAGGCTCGCATCTTTGATGAGTTGGCGATGTTGATTTCTGGTATGTTTGTCATTGGGCATGATTTGAGCACATTTTTCTAAACAAACATTTGCCCAATCAATTGCCTTTTTAAAGTTAGGGTTATCCATATAAAAGTTGCTTAATGCATAAGCAGCTCCAGCTGCCACAAAACTATTATTGAATTGTGCGAGACTATAAGCTTTAAGATAGTTCTTTTCAGCTTCTGATGATTGTCCTTTACGCGTAAACGCATTGCCTAAATTAATATATACGCCGGCAAAATCGGGCTTACTTTTGATAACACTATTACAAAATTCAAATTCCTTTTTACTATTGCCAATAGTGCCGTACAATGCAGCTAAATATGTTTTTGTTTCATGGCAGTTAGGATGAGCTTTTAAATAATGTTCATATTCTTTAATTGCTTGATCAATTTTACCGTCTTGCAAATAATCCTGAGCTGTATCTGATACTGCTTGTAAAAGATCTTTGACGGGCGTAGTTGCCTTAGAAATAGTTATTGCTGAGATTACAACTAAAAATAAGAATATTTTTTGCATGTAGTTTCCATGATTACGTTTTTTAGAATCAGGCAATTTCACACAAAGTATAGATTTTTTGAATTTTTTTGTAATGAGAAAGATGA
>CAYSAX010000096.1:3755-4969 GCA_964429045.1 uncultured Pseudomonadota bacterium | reverse complement strand
TGAATAATATTCTTTTTCAAGCAGCAAAACGGGGCGCTTCTGATATTCATATTGAGCCCTTTGAAAAAGAGCTAGAGGTTCGCTATCGCATCGATGGAGTTTTATACCCGGTCATGACCCCTCCTAAACGAATTCAAGGGGCATTGGTTTCTCGTATTAAAATTATGGCAAACCTTAATATTGCCGAAAAACGTATGCCGCAAGATGGCCGTATCGATATTAAAGTAGCTGGCCGTGCAATCGATATTCGTGTATCGATATTGCCCGTTATTTTCGGAGAAAGAATTGTAATGCGTTTACTTGATAAGAGCAGAAGCTTTGGAAAACTCAAAGATCTTGGCTTTAGTGAGCGTGATTATAAATTGATGGAAGGCAACATTCATAAGCCTAACGGTATTATCTATATCACCGGTCCAACCGGTTCGGGTAAAACCAGTACGCTCTATTGCATCTTAGGTGAACTGAACAAACCGGATATTAATATTATTACCGTAGAAGATCCGGTTGAGTATCAAATGGCAGGCATTGGCCAAGTTGCCGTGAAAGATAAAATTGGATTAACCTTTGCTGCAGCATTGCGCTCAATCTTGCGACAAGACCCTGACATTGTGATGATCGGGGAAACGCGAGACTTTGAGACTGCACAAATTGCCGTGCAAGCAGCTTTAACCGGTCACTTAGTATTTAGTACCTTGCATACCAATAACGCACCCGCAAGTATTACCCGTTTGCTTGATATGGGGATTGAACCGTTCTTAATTGCATCATCAGTAATTCTGATTATGGCACAGCGACTCGTGCGTAAACTCTGCCCTCATTGCAAGAAACAGTACACGCCATCATTAGATTTATTGGAAAGCATTGGACTTAATGAAAAAACGGCAAAAGGAATCACTTTCTATCAAGCAGTTGGTTGTGATGAGTGCAATCAAACTGGCTATAAGGGTCGAATCGCACTCTTTGAATTGATGTCTATGACCCCTGGAATTGCAAAGCTAACCATGGAACGAGCTGATACTTCATTATTGCGAAAACAAGCAATTGCAGATGGCATGATCTTATTGTTAGATGATGGTATTCGCAAAATCAAAGAAGGATTAACCACCATTGAAGAAGTGCTTTCAGTTGCTAGTATCGAGCAGCAGGTTATTGAGTAGGTGGTTGCGGGATTCCTTTAGGACATGACAGCTTATGTCTTGTTAGGGCTTCCCTAT
>CAYSAX010000096.1:0-3745 GCA_964429045.1 uncultured Pseudomonadota bacterium | reverse complement strand
AGAAAAGTAGTAGCAGTTCTGATAATTTTGTCTGGTTTTTTAGGTAGTAACCGATTTATCTGAGAGTTCCCCAAATCAATATTTAAAGTTTCTGTTAATGTTCTGAGTTGCAGTTCGCGCGGTAGCGTTCTGGTAAAAACATCAATATCATCATCTGAATCTGAATTCATGGCCAATAGTGAAAGTACAGGTATGATGATAAGCATCGTAAAAAAAATATTTTTTTAATCACTGATGTACTGCTTCTCTTAAATGACGAATAAAATCGACTTCTGTTGAAAGTATTTTTTTGCATTTTGGACAAGATTGATGAATTACTTCACGTAAATGGCGGCGCATAGATATTGGAGTTTGAAATTCTTTTTTGCACTTTCGGCACTTGACTGGCTGCAGGTTAGTATGTTTTATTTCAATATGTTCCTGTAAATGGCCAGCAGTGTCACATTTCTGTCTACAATGTTTGCAGATATGAGCAATGAGTAATTTATGTATTTCTTTGTAATGCTGTTGTAAGTCGTCAGAATTATTAAAGATAAGTTTCGCACAGTGCGTGCGTATACAATGATATTCTTTCGTTTCTTCTCCATCAGAATAATAATCGGGTAACAGTTGCGGCATTTTACCCCGATCAATTCTTTGTGGGTTGCGAAACGTTATTTCATGGGGATATAATACCACCGGCGTTAAACTATTAATATCAACAAGACTCAGATCTTGATCAAAGTGATAATCTAAACTCATTCCGTTTAAAGATAAGGTTAGCAAAAGATAAATAAGACAATGTAAGCGGATAATGCGAACTGTATTCATATTTTAATTTTCTATGTGATGAATATCTCTTAAATGTCTGGTGAGTTCAGGATTGCGCTTAAATGGTTTAGAGCATTCAGAACAATAAACGCGCACATCTCCATGCCGTTTAACATGTTCAACGCAATGATGTTTTTCTTTAAAGGATTGTTTGCATAAGTAACAACTATAAGGGCGGTCAGGATTATGAGCAGTTCTTATATGACGATTTAAATAGTGCTGCGTGTCATATGATTGTGAGCACTGATCACAAGCAAAAGGTTTAGCTATATCTGTTTCTTTTAAAACGATTCTTGTTTTTTTTGATGGGGTATTCGATGCGAATTCTTCAGAGTTACTATATTTTACTTCAGCATCACTGCTAACTTCGTCACAAAGAAATTCGGCATAATATTTGAGTCTTGTTGGTTTACGAACTCTTTTAGAACTAATTGCTGCAGTAGCTGCTGCAATTACAGGAGAAACTTCCTGGACTTCATCCTCAACTTTGGGTATAAAATGCAATAATGCTGGTGAGACTGTTGGCTCTTCTTGTTTTATGGTAATAATAAATTCCATTCCTATTTCATCTTCCATGCCACAGAGCGATGGAATCATCTGTATCGATACGAGTAAAAATAATATTTTTAAATAGTGGCGCATGAAATTATCCTACTTTTTTGCCAGTTTAATCAAAGGTGTTTTGGAATAATAGCGTTCATAATCTCTTGGTAATCGGTTATGTTTAATTTTTAAGTGACGTTTAAAATTTTCAAGATCATCGAATGGCTCATTGCAATAGTTACGACTTATAGCATTGTTAATTTTGCAATAATATAAAAATGCTGCAGCTGGCGCTGGGCCTTCTGGGGTCGAAAGTGCTGAAGGGGCCGGAGAAGTTAGATCTTTATCTTCATGTAGTCTTCTTTTCTTTTCCATAGCCGTTATGCTCATGCAAAAAAAAATACCTGCAATTAATTTCTTCATAATCCTTACGTGTATTTATTTAGAATTTTAAGTAGTGTATTTTAAAATGAGACAAAATTTAAGGGAAAGTTATGAAAAAGTTATTTCTATGTGGTCTATTTTCCATAAGTTCACTGTGGGGAATAGTGCTTAAGTCTCCTGATTTTAAAAATAATAATTTTATTCCCAAGAAGTTCACCGGAGAAGGAATAAATATTGCTCCCCGATTAAGATGGGATTTTCCGCATCCTCATGTAAGATCATTTGCATTAATTTGTGAGGATCCTGATGCGCAGGATGAACCGTGGGTTCATTGGATTATATATAATATTCCTAACGTGTATCGAATACTTGAAAATATAAATCCAACTATGGATATTGCGTGTAATGGAACAATGCACGGATTAAATTCGTGGGGCCAATTAGGATATAATGGCCCTATGCCGCCCGAAGGAAGTGGCGTGCACCATTATCGCTTTACTCTCTACGTATTGAATAAAAAGAAATTAGATCTTAAGCCAGGAGCAACCAAACAAGAGCTTTTAAAAGCAATGGATGGGCATATTTTACAACAAGTAGAGCTTGTTGGATTATATGAACGGAAATAATGTTATCCGATATTCCATTGTTCAAGCGAATAACGAGCTGCTTGTTCTTTCAAGTGTGCTGCATCAAAAGTACTCAACCATTTTCTAAGTTTTTCTTCAGATTGAATGGAAGTATTCAGCAAAGAAGTTGCAATTGCGCTTAAGTGAGCGATTTCTGAATTTTTCACGGAGATTAAGCTATTTTTAATAGTATTTAACGTATTCAGTTGTCTGTTAAGCATATACCACACTTCAGAGGATACAAAGTACTGATCTGCCGGGAAACACTCTTGCAGTTTAAGAGGATCTTCGCTATTTAGTGCGGTATTAAAAAAACGGTTACTAGAAAGATAAACAGCTCTGCATTGGGCATCTTCTAATAGCTTTTCTGGAGAGTAGGCATATGCATAAAAAGCACCCATAAGAGCTCCAATTGTTGCACATGCCACAAAAGCTATTGTTGATCCTTGATCCAACGCCTCTTTTTTTTCTTTATCAGATAATTCTGGAGTATTTTGTACCATGAGCTTAAATCCAAGCCATCCCACTGTTCCTGATGCTAAGGCTGCAAGCATTGTAGTAATTGCAATCGATTGCTTAGACTGATAAGAAAGTGGATATGAGTTAGGAGTGCTTGTGATTGGTAATAGAAGGCTAAAGCTGAGAATTAGTAAAAAAAAGTGTGATCTCATGAAGATAATCCTAGGCAGATGATATTTATTTGTTTTTAACACTGTATTTTAAATGTATTTTTTGTCAAAATTTATAAGTCTCAAATGGGTTAATATGAATCGATTCAACAAAGGATTTTCGCTCATTGAAATGATGGTAGTGCTTTGTGTTGTTGCAATACTTATTTCATTAGCAACGATGAATATGCGTTTTTTAAATCGTGCAGCAATCATGACCAATATCGATGTTATGTACAATGCGTGCTACTGTTTACAAAAAACAGCAATGGCAACCAATACAACTCAAGAGCTTACGATCGATGTGCTGCAACATTCTTTTGCATGCGCTGATATCAAACATCAATTTCCGGCAATGATGCAATTTGGGATACTGCCGAATGTTAAAGGGCCCCCATCTGCTCCCTTAAGTTTTTTAAGTGCAGCGATTACTTTTGTTGATCGTAAAATTCTGTTTTATCCGGATGGCACCATTAGTGCAGGTATTATTTATATTACTGATATTGATAAAAGTATGATTTATGCACTATCGTGCGGAGTGTCTTCTGTTTCTGTGTTACGGAAGTATCGTTACGATGGTAAGTGGCATTTAATATAATTTTTTTTAAATAGTTTTTCTTTATGAGTGTTTTCTTAAATCTTTTTCTATCGCCTTTCCAGGCGAGGGACCAAAGGTGTTAATCTGAACACCTTTGGAAACCCAGACCAATTTTC
>CAYSAX010000095.1:0-5025 GCA_964429045.1 uncultured Pseudomonadota bacterium | reverse complement strand
GAGCGTTAGGGAGGTTTATAGGGATGTAAACGCGCTAAGCGTCAACAAGGAAGATCAATTGTGGTTTTCATGGGCGTATAGCCTTTCTATTTTGAAGTACTTTAGAAATCTTACTTCAAGTGATCAGCAAAGGCAAGAGGCAATAAAGACTTAAAATGATATTCTTTATAAGAACATGTTTATGTTGAAAAGGATAACTATGAGCTATTTAAAAGATTTAAGTTTTAGCAATTTTAAAAGAGATTTAAATAAACTTGGTGAAGGTGAATTTGTTACGGTCTGGTCATTGATTCAAAAAGATGGAAATTCTACAGCATTTTACAGCGCCTTAATTCCAAAAAAATTGGTACCGACTTGTTTGGTAAAAGATGATTGGGACTTGCAATATGGCCAAGGACGTCCCGGAACAAGCACTACAAAGAAAAAAAGGGAGGTTAATACGTATTACAGGAATACGGATAATGGAATAATACCATTAGTTATTTGCAGATTATCTCCTACTAAAGATACAACATATGAAATTTTAGAAGAGTTTCGCCATTACTTTGACTTAGTTTTATCAGCTCAGGGATATGCAATATTGGATGAAAATGGGGATCAAGAAGAAGTAGTTGTAATAACTAAAGATGAAATAAAAATAAAATTGCGATTCATTAATGAATTTTTATGCATTAAAAAAATGAGTTTGGCACTTTTTTTTGAGTTGCGCGTAGTTGTAGATAAAGACTTGTTAAATTTAGGATTAGAAGCAAAAAATCAAATTACTAAGACAGAAATTTGCATTTATTCACATGTTATAATTCAAGATAATCATCTTAACGGGGAAGTTCAAACAATAAGTATTTTACGTGGGAAAAAGGTAATTAATGCGATAAAAATTAAAAAAGAAAAAAAGGAAATTATTAAGTTTATTGTAGGGATAGATAAACATGGAAATCATATCAAGAAATGTCCGTTTTCGATCAAAGAAGAAGACTATAAGATTCCTGTCTACTTTAAAACCATGCTGTTACAAAAATATTTTACCGAAAACGATAAGTTTGAAGTGAAAGACGGGGTGTTAAGTTGTAAAGGTTTATGGTACACGTACATTGACAATAATCACAGTAAATATGTCATAGCCTTTTTAGGCGATTTAACTCTTTTGCCACAAAGTGAACTACATCATTTTAAGGCGCATAATATATGGAGTACAGAAAAAATTAGCGAGGTTAACTTTCGAAGAAGTTTTAAAGCTGAGTTCATTGCTCCAGAGGCTAAAGATTTGTTATTTAAAGATCAATATCAATTGTTGAACAAGCTTTGGAAGGATAAGTTTGGTTGGCAAATTTTTAAGGCATTACATAAAGATGATCAATTTTGTGTAGATACGTTAAGAATACCATTACATGATAGCCATACTGAATTTGATCTAAATTTTGGAAACTTGATTAAGCTTTTCGTTGATTCTTTAAATGAAGAAAAGTTGGCTGAGAATTTATTAATTAAACCTGACAATGTTCTTGAGCAAAACTTCATAGCTAAAGGGATTGATAAATTGGAAGCTTTTTTACAAAATAAAGGCTATGAAGATACAATGACAGTAAAATTATTAAGAGATTTGCAAAGACTTAGAAGTGCTGGAGTTTCAGCACATAGAAAGGGCACAAAATATGAAGAGGAGATGGTTAAATTTCAAATAGAAAAAAAGAATCTTGGAAAAATATTTAATAATATATTAAATCAATCATGTAATGCATTAGAAGAATTGAAAGCTATTGTTGTAAAAATTAATCCTCAGAACCCTCCAATTAATACGGAAGTAGTACTTAAGAGAAAAAAATAACCATGAAATATTATTCTATTTTAATTTTACAAGTTTTCAAACTGTTTTTTGCTAAATTTTACCGTCGGATTGTCATGGGTCAGAGGAATATAATTTTCAATGTTCAATCTTCTCTTCTTTAATGGTATTACCGTCTTTGTAAACCTGGTAAGCATCTGCATAGGGATTTATTTTAATAATTTTATGGATCGCATCATCAATAAAATGAACCGCAACGAAATCATCAATAGCAATTCCAGCGCCGATTTTTTCATCCTTCATGAGTTGATGATATGAAGGGCGGCGCTCTTTTTCATCATCATAATGAGGGCAGTTGCTACCCGGTAAGATGCCTAATGCATTAAGTGAGGTTAATGGCCCAGGAATAGAATCGGTGACTCCTTGATCAAACCAACAGATCGATCCAGCACTTACCCCTTCTAAAACAATTCCTTGCTCCCACGCTTTTCTTAAAGATTTATCAACGTTACATTCCCGCCACACTGCAAGCATGCTTTTGGTATTGCCGCCACCAACGTATATAGCATCATGTTCAAGAATGTAGAATTCTAAATCCTTGGAGGATTAAAAAAAGATAAGTGCTTGGGTAGGCAATCAAAGCATGAAAATGCTAGGTAAAAATTAATGATGTAGTCGCGTGATTCACCACTAGCAGTGGGAATAAACAAAACTTTTGGTTTTGCTTTATGAGTTTGCGCTAAAAAATATTCTTCAATTGAAGGGGAAACATTTGGCTTAGTTAAAACGGTAAATCCGCCGCCGCCGATAGCGATAATCTGTTTAAGTTTTTGCATACTCATAATCTTTATTTTAAATATTTTTTTATTTGGTCTTCATGCATAAGAAGAATTTTTATTGCTTCTGGAAGCAAAGAGCTTTGGGAGAGTTGAGTAAATGGGATCCATCTGTAGCTACTGTGTTCAGTCGGATCGATAGTTATTGGCTGAAGGGGAATACGATCAATAAATAGGTGTGTCATAGTTGTAACCCCATTTGGCCATAGCCATTCTTGAGTTATAAACGGATCGGATGCTGTAACGCGCAATTGCGTTTCTTCATATATCTCTCGAATAAGGGCATCCTGCAATGGCTCCTTAGGATTAACTTTTCCGCCCGGGAGATCATCCATTCCTGCACTGCTTGCAGTGGCAGATCGAGTAAGGATTAAAAGCTTTAAAGAATCCTAGTCTTGTGTGAAAATTAAAGCTTTAACGATTGATGGTAGCATGGTACTCCATAGTCATTATTCTTAATAAGTTTTTCGCTTCTTTTCTTGATTTTAGAGTATACAGTTTTTTTGTTTGCATATAATGAGTGAATAATTCGTTTATTTTTGGCGGATATATTTTTTTAAAATTCCAAATATACATAATCACTTTTATATAATCACTATTAAAGCGTTCATAGCAGCCCGGGGCACTAGTAGGAAGTACTTTTCCATAATGGTAGAGAGTGCGTTTAAAGATGCTCCATAAACATGTATAGCGTGGAAGGTCTAAAAAAATGATAAGGTCTGCCCGCTGAGCACGATAATCCAAAAGTTTAAGATTGATACCTTCAATAATCCATTCGTTAGTATCGCAGAGGCTATCATGGAATTTTTTATATTCATCACGATCTCGTTTTATCCAGTTTGGCTTAAAGTAATATTGATCAAGATGATAGAGGGGCAATTTATATATGGCATGTAATTTTTTAGCTATGGTCGATTTACCCGAACCGGCGTTCCCGATAATGGCTATTCTTTTGATTTTTTGCATGATGGCCTCGCAATAAGAAGGCCTGTATACTAGTATACGCTAAAATCGAAATAATAATGAGTTTGAATTGCACTATGATACTAAAAAGATTATTTATAACGTTACTTTTCTTTCAAATAATAGAGATTTCCTCCATGTCAAAAAATACCTTTGCAAGTGATGCCTATAATGGTATTCATCCTACTATTTTAAAATCGATTATTAAGATGAATGAGTCGGCAGATGCCGATTCTATGACTGAACAGATTCAAAAAATTTTTAAAAAACATTTTGATAATAACAGTGATGTTTTTTTCGTGTGTACCGGTACTACGACTAATGTTTTAAGTTTGAGTGCGATGGCAAAACCCTATCAAGGAATTAGTTGTGATGAATCTTCTCATTTGAATGTTGATTAATGTGGAGCTCTTGAGCGATTTATTGACAGCAAGCTTTTGCTCGTTTCCAGTGTAGATGACAAGTTGAGGATTAAAGACATTCAAGAGCGATTTATAAATGATACTTACAAAGATGATGCTTATAAAGTTCAGCCCAAAGTGATATCCATTACTCAGCCGACGGAGTTGGGATACGTCTATTTACCAGAAGAGATACAAGAAATTACTACATTTGCTCATGCACATGGCATGCTAGTTCATATGGATGGAGCTCGTTTATGTCACGCGGCCGCATATTTGAATACAAACTTAGTGGCTCTGACAAAAGATGTCGGTATAGATGTGCTCTGCTTTGGGGGTACTAAACAAGGGATGATGATGGGAGAAGCAGTCATATTCTTTAATAAAAAATTGGCGCATAATTTTCCCGCGATTCAGATTCAAGGAATGCAACGAGCTTCTAAAATGCATTTTATATGGGCACAATTTGTAGCATTATTGACTGATAATCTTTGGCTTAATAATGCCAAGCATGCCAATGCTATGGCCAGTTTACTCGCGCAAGAGCTTGCAAAGATTCCAAAAATAAAAATAAGTAAACCGGTTCAATCGAATGCGGTATTTGCGATTATTGACCCGCAGGTTATCTCCCTTTTACAAAAAAAGTACTTTTTTTATGTTTGGGATCAATCAAGATCTGAAGTGCGGTTTATGACTTCCTGGAATACCAAGGCAGAAGAGATTAATGAATTTATTGCTTTTGTAAAAGCTACGACAGAAAATTTGTAAAATAGTAAGGATTATATGAAATATACTGTTTTATTATCGATCTTATTCTTATTAATGATACCATTTTGGATTTTTAATAGTGAAGACGGCAATCTTATTCAAAAAGCTTTTGAAATTAATCTACCATCAACTAATATGGAATGGCCTGAACCGGCGTATGCCTTTAGAGTACAAGCATTTGATAAGGTAAAAGAAGGCAACTACAAGCAATCTTTAGAAATAGTGCTTGATGGGTTACAGCAATTTCCTTGTCATTTTGGTTTGCAAACTGATC
>CAYSAX010000094.1:0-5165 GCA_964429045.1 uncultured Pseudomonadota bacterium | reverse complement strand
TTAACTGTCCAATATCAATTACATGAATTAATGCGATATTTTCTACGCCCATGGTATTTTGCACAACTGTAGTAAATTGTTGTTGGCCATGGGGCGAAATAATATCATAGCCATAAGAATGAGCATGAGCAGTATCCAAACAAAATAACAGCTTCTCTGGATGATCAAGACGCTCTTTTAACAGCTTAAAATCATTCAGATCGCCTCCAATAGAAAGGCCTGCATGCGCCGTGTTCTCTAAAACAATTTTAACATCTGATTCGATTTTAAAAATTCTGTTTAAGTTTCTGGCAATGACACCAATACCTTCACGTTTGTCTTTAATTCTTTTTGCCGATCCCGGGTGTAAAATTATATGAGTAAATTCAAGCTTTTTGGCCAACGCAATTTCGCGCAGCAAAATTTTATTGCCCGCGGTATAACTTGCTAAATTTATCCAATAAGAGCCATGTAAATAAAGTTGCTGAAAAAAATGACGGCGTTTTAAAAACTCCTTAATCTCTTCTGCTTCTGGTTGGATAAACTGATTGGTTAGTTGATGAATAAAAAAACATTGAAAAATAGGCAGAGCAAGCTTTTCCGCTCGATCAACAACGTCAAGCAATGTTTTATTTAAACGAATATGTAAGCCAATTTTCTTCATGTTTTATATAATTTTTTCAAGAAGTATTGATTCGTTAAAAAAGGGTTTTAAAAGTTCTATAACCTCTCTTTTAAGTCTCAATAAACCTTCTGGAGTATTTGATTCAAAACGAATACTAAGCGCAGGCTGTGTATTAGATGCACGGATACTGGTCCATGCATACGGTAATGTTACGCGAATACCATCAATAGTATTAACATCTGCGTCTAAATTCTTTTGATAAATCTTCTCTAAATATTCTACAATTTCTCTTTTGCGTTCTTCCGGGCATGCCAATCGTATTTCAGGCGAACTATATCGTTTTGGAAATATTTTTATTAATTCATCCAACGATTTACCGGTAACAACCAAAATTTCAAACAAACGTAACATCGCATAGATGCCATCATCATATCCTAAATAACGATCATCAAAGAAGAAATGGCAACTTAATTCACCACCCAAAATTGCACCTTCTTTATGCATAAGCTCTTTGACAATAGAATGCCCACATGCAGACATGTAGCCACGCGCACCCCAGCTATCCAACAATTCAATTAATGCTGACGAGGCTTTAACATCGAAAACAACCCCAGCACCCGGATAGTTCTTTAAAACTTCCTGTGCAAATACGGCCAGCAATTGATCTCCGGGTACTAAAAACCCGGACTTAGTCATTGCAGCCATTCGATCACAATCACCATCAAGACCAATGCCGACCGATGCATGTGTTGTAGCTAATGCATGCTTTATATCAACCATATTCTTTTCAACCGTAGGGTCAGCTTCATGGTTAGGGTAATTACCATCCACCTCAATGCACTGTAACGTTACCTGCTTCCAATCAAATTTCTTAACAAGCTCAGGTAATACCGTTCCACCTGCACCGTTTCCACTATCAATAATAGCATGTAATCCCATGGCTTTTAAGCGAGGAAAATGCTCTATCATCCAGTCTATATATTCTGGTATTAAAGCATGCTCAGTAACAGTTCCTACTGATGATCTAGGCGGCAAAAACTGTTTGGCTTGATATATCTGTTTAATAGCACCGATTTGTTTTCCCCATACCGCTTCATGGCCTAAGCAAATTTTTATGCCATTGTATTCTTTGGGATTATGGGAAGCAGTAATCATAAGTCCTGCTTGTACCGGTAACTTATGCAAACCAAAATAAAGAACTGGGGATGGACAGATGCCAATATCAATAACGTTAATACCATAATCGCTTATAGCTCGTATCATCTGCTCTTGGATAGCAGGAGAACTAATACGCCCATCCCTGCCAACGACAACCGTTTTTAATGCAGGATTTTTTTGCATAAAATAGGTTATGATCGCGCTGGTAAGGTTATAGGTCTCTGTTACTACAAATTCAGAATCAATTTTGCCACGAATATCATATTCACGAAATATAGAATCATGCATCTGTCATCCCTTTGAATGTTTTATTCTTGTACGCCCAATAATTCAACATCAAAAATGAGTGTTGCATGTGGTGGAATTACACCAGCAGCTCCTCGTGAACCATACGCAAGTTCCGCAGGGATTACTAAGCGGCGCTTTTCGCCAACTTTCATTCCCATTACACCTTGATCCCAGCCCTTGATGACTTGACCTAAGCCAATAGAAAATTGAAAGGGAGTTCCACGATCAACGCTGCTATCAAACTTTTTGCCCGTTATGGTGTTACCTGCTGCATCTTTTTCTGCAAGCCAACCAGTATAATGAACCGTTACTACTTTACCTTGAACCGGAGATTTTGCTTTAGGATCTGTAGCTGCTTTTAAAATCTGTGTTTCTAATTGTGTAGACATAGAATCTTTCTTGGTTACAGGGGTACATGATGTTTTACAATCCTTGCGCGTTGCACAACATGTATCATTGGCTACAAGAGCATTGCTCAATAATACGCTGAGCGTTAACGGCATTATTAATACTTTCATAGAGTCTCCTTATAATCGTTGTAAGTATTTTTAGTATTATAGCCAAGATTTTAAAAGTGGCCTACCCCTTAAAATCTGCAAGCGCATATTTTTGGTAAAAAAGGTTAGTAAACAGATCGGCAGGGTCATATTTCCGTTTGAGCGCAAAGAATTTTTCAATATTCGGATACCCTTTTATCAATTGCTCCTTTGTATAATATAGCTGATAGGGCAAGAAGAATGTCCCCCCATGCATGAATGACAAATCAATAAGCTTTCGAGTAAGCGTTTTCATCTGTTCAATACCAGCAGGCGATGCTTGTTGATTCAAATATAAAACAATCGCAAACATTGTCTCATGGGCGTAACTCAAAAGCATATCTTCTGGATGCACAATGCGAACCGATACATTTAAAGTAACTATGCCACTTTGTTTCAAGATATTTCGCAGATCATCAATGAATGGAACAAAGTTTCTCATCGGTATAAAATATTCTTGTAATATATCAACTTCATTGCGCAATTTATTCCGCAAATATTCTACCGCATCATGCATAGCACTATTGCGTGATTGTAGACACGAGTACCCAAGAGCATCTTGATCTGCAATAGAGCATTTCTTTAATTGAGTCTCTTTATCTAAATATTTCTCTGCATACCATTTAAATTTTTTTCCAAAATAGCTAGGCTTAGACAAATTAAAGATAAATCTGCGAATATTTACTTTTTCCACTTCTTTAAGCGGTGGAATCTCGCCCTTGTATCCAATAATTTTGTTAAATCTATATACAATCGCTTCTTTTAAAAATGTTTTTGGTTCAGTTGAAAGATGAGCATAAAACAGAACATTTCTTGGATCTGCATTAATAATAGAATTGAACAGTCCAGGAGACTCATGATAGGCAACTATTGATCGACTTGCATCTAACATTATATTAGGAGTAACTGATAAGGTAACATCTGCAATAACTCCGAATAATCCGTAACCGCCCACAACAGACTTGAACAATTCAGGATTAATAGTACGGCTTATTGTTTGAATAGTTCCTTGAGCATCGACAATGCGCATAGAGCGAATAGTGTTTGCTACAGAGCCAACCCTAAAATCCATTCCATGAGCATTGACTGATACTGAGCCACCCACGGTAAAGATTGAAGAAGATTGCATAGCCTTAACCGCCAGGTCTTCTTTGTGTAAGAAATACTGTAAATCATGCCAGAGCATTCCACTTTCAACAGTAACCCATTGATGCGATTCATCAAGGATGGCCTTGTTATAATCGACCATATCCAAGATCAGTGCATTAGGTGCAAATGCTTGCCCACCCATACTGTGTCGCGCACCGGCAATCGAAATTTTTAAATTATTTTTTTTGGCATATAAAACTGCATTTTGAATATCTTCGATCGTTTTAATACGAACAATTCCATACACCGGCGTTTGATTCAAACAACTAACATCATTGATCGTTCCGCCTTGTTGAATAAATTGTAGATTATCAACAGTTATTGCCACTTCATCATGCAACTCACGGCAATCAGATTCATCTGCGGTTGAATATTGATAAATTTTGTAACCCACAAGAGCAATACACGAAATTAATAATATTCGTCGAATATTTTTTTTATACATTCTTGATTCCTCAAATAAAAGTCTAAGATTACCTTATCTGAGTTAGACAATCGTTAACAACAGCCTGTCAAAATTTAAAATAGTGGTTATAATTTTAGCAAAATTATATTGATTGAGTTGTGTAAACATGATCCCTTTAAAACTTCAAATTAAAAATTTCTTAAGTTATGGCGACCAAATACAAACAATAGATTTTGGAACCTATAATCTCATATGCCTTTCAGGCAAAAATGGGCATGGAAAATCTGCTCTTTTAGATGCAATTACGTGGGCTCTGTGGGGACATGCACGAAAATTGTCTGGCACTGCAAAAGCAGATCAGGGGTTGCTACGCTTAGGGCAAACTCAAATGATGGTATGCCTTGATCTTGTTTGCAATAATCAATATTACCGCATCAGACGCGAGTTTATGCAAACGTATGGCAAACCGGTCACTCTTTTAGATTTTGGATTATTAGACCCAGCAACAGCTCGCTACGTTTCTTTAACCGAAAAAACAATTCGCGATACACAGGCAAAAATAGATTCAATGTTGCATCTTACCTTTGATGCCTTTATTAATTCTGCTTTTTTACGTCAAGGGCAAGCGAATGAGTTTTCAAAAAAATCTCCCAAAGAACGTAAGGAAGTCCTGGCTGCCATTTTAGGAATCGACCGCTATGAATCGATTCGCAAACTTGCCAGCGAAAAAATGAGACAAACAACCACCTACAAGCTCCATTTAACCAGTTTGTCCCAAAAACTTGAACAAGAACTAGCTACCGGACCAACCATTAGCCAACAACTCCTTGAAGTACAAGAGAAGCAAAAAGAAATTATTAAGCATGAGCAGCAACTGTTAGAACACCTAAATCAGCTGGAAAAACAGACTCTGGAATTTGCAAATCGCAAACAACAGTACACCATGGTGGAATATCAAGCAAATCGGCTCTTGCAAGAACAAGATAGTATGCGCATTCAACTCCGCGAACTTTTTGCACAATGG
>CAYSAX010000093.1:0-5188 GCA_964429045.1 uncultured Pseudomonadota bacterium | reverse complement strand
TGACCTTTGAATGTATCGGTCTGCAATAGATCAACTAACTCTTTGAAGTTATTGTTTCCATTTCCCTTAAACAATTGCTCAAGAGCATCTATCTGTAAAACACCTTTAGCAAGCACCAGTTGCGATTTGGCCAATTCGTTAATTGCTTTGCAGGAGCTTACGATTGTAGCAACATCAATCAATCTCGATTGAAGATAATTAATAGAATTTTTTGTTTGCGCAGCCTGTTCGAGTGCTTTTTTTGCGGTAAAGTATTTGTAACTTAACACGCCAATTACAATAACACCTTTAGCACCAATTATCCCATAAGCCGCTTTAGCTAATCCTGACTTCATACCATCTGAAAGTGGCGGATTTCCTTGAAGTACTGATGTTTGCGCCGCTAGTTCAATAGAAGGTTTTACATTTTTAATTTGTTGATAATAAGCATACGGATTAATAAATGATTTTATTGATTCATACGTATTTTTAGCAGTTGTTTTTAAAGAAGCATCAACAACAATCGGTTTACCAAGCTGATCTTTGAGATCCATGCGTTGGGCTACCTGCTCTCCCATTTTAGCAGTAACATAGTTAAGACCAAAGAATAATGCCAAATCACCAGTCAATCGGCCAACAGTACCAATATTGCCCCAACGAGTTAATGCTTCAAGCGCAACCTTATTACCATTATATTTTTTCAGCATCGACTTGTTAAAATAAAGCTCTTTAAAAAGCTTTTCAGTCAGTGGATCATTAGTGCGCCAGTAAGACAAGAATCCAGACTCAGCCTTTTTAACGGCATTAAGAATATCTTCAATGCGTTGCGCAAGCTCCGGATGCTCTACAAATATTTTGATTAAAGCTTGTCTATCTTTTAATTTATCAAGATCTTTTACTTGATGAGCCAACAAATACGCGAGTTCAACATCCCCAAAAGCTGTTACTGTATTATTAATTTCGCGCATTAACGTTTCTTGAGCACTTTTTCCATTGCCATAAAATGCGTCAATATCAGCCAAGGTGACGCGCATAGCATTATCAATCAATGGATTTGACTCAGCACTCGGCTCAACCGTAGACATCAATTGAAAAACGATCTGTCTTTTTTCTTGCTCGTTGAGCGTTACCGCTGCTAGTTTAACTTTTTTATTTTCTGACTCATTAGATTCGGCAGGCTTGTGTCCTTCAACGATACCGAATGAACTCAAGTAATTATCCCCAATTTCTTTATAAGAAATAGTTTCTTTTGACACATTGGTTTTTGTAGCCGCAATTGCCCCTTGAAACTGACTTATTACCAGCAACGATAATAAAAAGATTTTTTTCCCTAACATATTCATGAAAACCCCGATAATAACGATCTAATGGATACTTTAACCTTTAAGGTTAAGATTGTTTCGCTTTATGTCAATAAAACCGCCACAAAGCCCCTTGTTTATGCTTTTTTTTGACAAATATGCATATTTTGATAGCCTAATAGAAAGCCATATTTTCTATAAAAAAAGAGGTCATGGCCATGGCTATTCCAAAAAAACATACCAAAACCATCCCCAAAGCTGCCGGCATTTATTATTTTAAAGATAAAGACGGCATCGTTCTATACGTCGGTAAAGCCAAATCATTGGCCCATCGCGTTAATTCCTATTTCCAAAAAGGGCATGATTGGAAGGTAATTGCGTTAGTTGAAGAATATGCTGACATTGATTATATCCTCACCAAAAATGAGACAGAGGCATTATTACTCGAAGCTCAGATGGTCAAAGAACATAAGCCCAAATACAATGTGCTCTTAAAAGAAGGCCAGCCTTTTGTTTATATCTTATTCACCGTTGATGCAGCTATTCCACAAATAGAGATAGTGCGCAACAAAAAAGAAAAGGGCACTTATTTTGGGCCATTCCTACACAAAAAGCAGGCGCGTGGTGTTGTTCAGTATTTAACCGAAACATTCAGACTCAGATTGTGTAATAAAAAAATTGCCAATGGCTGTCTTGATTTTCATATTGGCAAATGCGCTGGCAGCTGCATGGAAGCATTCGATATGAATGACTATCTATTCAGAATCCAGTTAGCCATAGATATTTTGCAAAAGAATCATAAAAAATCTCTCAAGCGCCTTCAAGAAAAACTTAACGAATATAATAAAGCTATGGCGTTTGAAAATTCTCGCCGACTTGCCAGTTACATCGAAAATCTCGATACAATTTTTGAAACCATTGAAACGCGTTTCAATGAAAAAAAATATGAAAATGATATTTTTATTGCAACTACACCAACGACTGTTAAACCTCGTGATGAAGGCTTACATGAACTGTCGACGTTCTTGAACATCAATAAACAAATACGTACTATCGATTGTTTTGATATTTCTCATTTTCAAAGTAGTTATTTAGTTGGATCATGCATTCGCTTTAGCAATGGTCTACCCGATAAAAATAATTTTAGACGATTTAAAATCAAAACCTTGCAAACACAAAATGATTATGCTGCATTGCAGGAAATCGTTTCTCGTAGATATAGGGATCCGCAAGAGATTCCAGATTTAATTGTCATCGATGGCGGCAAAGGGCAACTAAGCGCCGTGCAAGCGATATTACCAAATGCTACGATTATCAGTTTAGCAAAACGTGAAGAAACAATTTTTAGCAATAATCTTCCCGAAGGCAAAAAGTTAGATATTCATACTGCCGTTGGGCAATTATTGATTGCCATTCGAGACTACGCACATCATTTTGCAATTACCTATCATAAATTGCGTCGTAAAAAAGAATCATTTTAACTTATTTCTTTAAGCCAATCATCTCAAAAATCTTATCTCTGCAATATTGTGCACAAGCTTCTCTATTATTAAGTAGTTGCGCTATGAGGTCTCTTCTAATTTGCAATCTTTTTAATTGGGGAACACTTATCTCGGGAAGTCTTTGACTAAAATCTTCAAACGCCTCAGTAATATTTTTAAGTAGACCAAATTCTTTAAAAATTTCTACCATCTTATCGCGCAACTGGCATTGATACTCTACAAGCGCTTCTATCATTTCTGTTGCAAGTGCATGTTTTCTAGAATCCACTTTTTTATCTTTAAGCCAAGGTTTTACTATCTCAACTAAAATTTGTTGTGCTTGCTCAACTGAAGCACGTTCAATAATCTGATTCCAATACCGCATAATTCTATTTTGACGGTTATCAATTGTTTGATCTATATAATTTTTTAACCATGCAGTTATAGCTTTTACATCAAGTTCTTTGCGTTGTATAATGAGATTATATTCAATAAAAGGATCTTGAATATTTTTTATTTTTTTCGATGGTAACTGTGCAACAGCTTGAGTCGCTTGCTCCACGAGGGAGCGAGGTTGATACAATTCAGATGCTTGTTCTTGTGGTTTAACCAATTTAATGTTGGTTATGGCAAACCTACCAAATAGATCCCAAAAAAGGGGCGATTCTTTTGCTAGCTTAATGACATCTTCTACGGTTAAACGACCACCTTTTTTAATATATTTTTCCACATCATAAGCACCTATTTTTTTTAATTCTGAGGCAGCAGGTTTCGCTTGAGGCAATGGTTTATCCATCGCACCGCATAGAGAGGATAATAAAATAATTAGAAAAATCGCTTTCATAATGTAACTCCTTTTTTATCTATTGTAAGAAGTCGCACATTAAAAAATCAATGCTTAGAAAATACGTTACAACCCTCTTCTAACTGAAGATAAACCACATACAAGTGCACGCGCACTTCTTTTGCAGAGATCCATTGTTGTTGCTTGTGATGGTAGGGGCAATCCTGGTAACGGTGAATTACGATAGGGATGAGCGCAGCGATACAATGATGCGAGTGACACAATAGTTGCCATTACTGCACCGGCACAATATGAAGAATAATCATTGTATTGACTATTCAACCAACATTCGCCAATCCAAACAAGATTAGTAGCAGCAAATCCCGCACTGATAATCGCTGTCGTTTCGACATAAGGATCAGGGTGGACAGCATGCAATTGAAACAAAACAAAATTAATAAGTAAAAAAATAAAAATCTTCTTATTGAACATTGATCAACCTCATGCTAGTACTGAAACTAAAAAGATTAATAACATGACAACAAATATATATCTAATTGTTCTTGTTGTAACATCTTTATTTTATTTGCCAATAATGTGTATGGATGATGGTAAAGTTTCAACCCAGACATTGATACTCGATTTTGAGAATCATATAAAAGTGACTTCTTTTTTACACTCAATGATAAGTGGCAACCTTTTATTTCGCGAAGATGCAATCATTGAGTTCAGAGATTATCGCGATCAACAGTTGATACATCTTACTAATTTTGAACAGATTATTGCTCTCCTACACGACTGCAAAACATTTACTCCTGTTAAAACTAGAAACTTTAAACCAACTTCTGAGGATAATCAAAAGAGAAATATGCTCGAATTCTTAAAAAATCCTACATTAGAAGAACAAAAAATAGAGCAAATTAGAGCATTTAATGATTTTCTTGAATGCAAGGATCTCAATGACCCACTTCCTTCATATGCCATACTTCAAATGCAATCACTCCGGACTGATATTAAAACATCGCTTAGTTTAGGCATACAAAGTGCACTTAAAAAAGCCACCGAACAATTAAATGGAGCTTTTTCAACCGTACATGGAATGCCAATTCATTTACAACTTAAAAAAGTTGCTGAGTTACTTGAAAAAGATAAAATTAGCCTTAGTGCCATACTCTGATTTATACAAGAAAAAAAGGACCTTATGTACAAAATCATATTTCTATTTTTAGTTTCATTAAGCAGACTGTACGCTATGGAAGAAGCACCGCATTCGATTGACATAAGAAATCGGGCACAAGTTATTTCTTTAACCGAAGCACTCATGAGAAAAACATTCTCTTTTGAGGGAACACTAGAAACAGATTTATTTAGCTTTCCCGATTATCAAGATCCATCTACTTTATATCGGTTTCCCTTTAATAGGGTAAACATAGCAGTAAAACAAATAGTAGCCTTACAATCCGCCAATACATTTAATCAAAGACATACAGCAATATTTAATAGACATCCACGGCGATCTGAAGCGCAACAAGCTGCGCTCCTAGATCTCTATGAGAGCCTTTCTGAGAATGATGTATATTGGTTGGCAATAGAGAGTTTCAAAACATATTATGAGCAAACTGATCTTGTACCTTGGTCAAAAA
>CAYSAX010000092.1:0-5221 GCA_964429045.1 uncultured Pseudomonadota bacterium | reverse complement strand
CCTTCGTAAACTGGGCATGCTTTGTGACGGCTTACTTTACCTTCGCAAGGTCTGTACTCAAGACGACAAACTTGACGGTAGAAACCTGGGTGATCGCAAGTTTTTACGATTTCAACTTGTTCTGGTTTTAAACGGCATGCTGGTGCTGCGCAGCAATTAGTTTGTTTTTCACATTTTGGAGCACATTTGGTAGCGCAACATCCGCCAAACGCGTTTAATGAAATAAACAACAACGCTACTACTAAAAGGCGTGCTGCTGAAATGAAGGTTTTCATACCTTCTCCTTTAATAAAGGGTTAATAGAATACATTTCTACTAACATCGTAAACTAAAAGAGAAATAATTTTCAATGGTATTATTCAAATAGAATTAAAATAAAATAAAAACGCCCTAGTTAAGGGCGCTTTTATAATCGTAAAGTTAAAAAAGTTCTAAAATATTTAATTCTTTTTGGAACTTTTTTTGTTTTTCTTGGTTGTTTTACCAGCTTTTTCAAATTCAAAAGGAGATTTGACAAAAGAAGCTTTTAAAACTTCATCCATGGTATTAACGTAGATGAGGTTAAGCCCTTTGAGATCGATTTCCTTAAGAATTTCTTGAATGTCATCGTAGTTTTCTTGTGGTACAACAACCGTTTTAAAATGATGTTGTTTTGCAGCAAGAAGCTTTTCTTTTAATCCGCCAACGGCTAAAACGCGTCCTTGTAGGGTTATTTCACCCGTCATTGCAATATCGGGCAATACCGGGTTTTTAGTGAGTGCAGATACAATTGCTGTGCACATGCCAGTTCCTGCAGATGGGCCATCTTTTGGCGTTGCTCCTTCAGGAATATGGACGTGAATATCTTTATTGGAATAGAAAGAATCCTTTATATTAAGCTCTTTTGTACGCGCTCTAATATAACTTAAGGCTGCTTGAGCAGATTCTTGCATTACATCACCTAATTGTCCGGTTAATGTCAGGCCGCCTTTACCAGGAAGCACCGTGGTTTCGATTTCCATTACATCACCGCCCATTTCAGTCCAAGCAAGTCCGGTAACAATACCGATTTTATCTTTGCGAAGGTTAAGGCTTGTTTTCTTGAATGGTGGGTTACCAAGCCACTCTTTAATGAGTGATTCAGTAAGGGCGACAGACTTAATACCCGGGTCTTTAAGTAATGCTTGAATTGTTTTACGCATTAGCTTGGCAAGTACTCGTTCTAATTGGCGAACCCCTGCTTCTTTTGTGTATTGCGCTATCACCATCTGTAGTAATGGATTACTTAACTGGAATTGCGATGGTTTAAGGCCATATTCAGCTAAATTTTTAGGAATTAAGAATTGACTCGCAATAGATATTTTTTCAGGTTCAGTGTAGCCAGATAAAGAAATGACTTCCATGCGATCAAATAAAGGATAAGGAATACCTTCTAATGTGTTTGCTGTGGTAATAAACATTACTTTAGAAAGGTCATATTCCATGTCTAAAAAGTGATCTACAAATGTTTTGTTTTGTTCTGGATCAAGCACTTCAAGTAATGCAGATGCAGGATCTCCATGAAGATCACGACTCATTTTATCGATTTCATCAAGTAAAATTACCGGATTTATCGTTTTTGCTTTCTTCATTGCTTGAATTATTTTACCCGGCAGTGCACCGATATAGGTACGGCGATGTCCGCGTATTTCAGCTTCATCTTTAATGCCACCCAGAGAAATACGGACAAACTCACGGCTCAAGCTATCAGCAATTGAAGATGCTAATGATGTTTTACCCACGCCCGGAGGCCCAACCAAACAAATAATGGGAGCTCTTCCGACGGTTTTAGAGAACTTTTTAGCAGCTAAGAACTCAATAATACGTTCTTTAGCTTTTTTAAGACCTGCATGTCGTTTATTCAGTATCTTTTCAGCTTGTGGTAAACTGATAGTGTCTTTACTGCTTTTTTGCCATGGCAATGAGATAATCCAATCCACATAATTTCTACTTACTACTGCTTCAGAAGAGAGTGGTGGCATCTGTTCAAGGCGGCGCAGCTCTTTATCGATTTTTTCGTTTGCTTCATCGGTTAAACCAAGCGTTTTTGCTTTAGCACGAATCTGAGCAATTTCAGCGCTTTGATCTTCTCGACCAAGCTCTTTTTGAATCGCTTTAATCTGTTCGGTTAAATAATATTCTTTTTGACTCTTTTCAACAGAGGTTTGAATACGTCCGCGAATGCGTTGTTCTGTTTCTAAGATCTCAACTTCTTTGTTAATCAATGAGCACAGAGAAAAAATACGTTTTTTCAAGTCGGGAGTTTCAAGGAGTGCTTGGCGGTCTTCGAGTGAAAGATTTTTAATCTGAACGGCAATCGTATCGGCAATGTGATCCATCTCTGCTGCGGTCTTTACATTTGCTGCTAAATCCGCAGGAATCTTATCATTTAATTTTGCATATTCAGTATAGAGTGTCTTTAATTGACGCCATAATGCTTCTAGCTCGGTGTTAAGCTCATTACTAGTTGTTGGTAAATCTTCGCAATAAACGGCTAAAAAGTTATGGCTATGATCGGCTTTGATCATACGTGAGCGGCAAATACCTTCAGCAAGGAGTTTTAATGAACCGTTGGGCATGCGCATAACTTGCAATATGGATGAACGAGTTCCATATTCAAAAACATCCTGATCAGTAGGATTTTCGGTTTTGGGGTTTTTTTGAGCGGTAATAAAGATTGACTGATTATTTTTAAGCGCAAATTCTACCGCATCGATAGACGATTGCCTTCCGACGATAATAGGAATAATGCTTTTGGGGAGAATAACCACGTTCTTAAGAGGAAGTAAGGCAAGATGCATGCCTTTTTCTTCACTGATATTATTAATCTGATTTTCCATAGTCTAGCCTTATTTGATGCCCTATTGAGGCGGCTTCCTGAGCCACATTTTACTATAAATATAGCAAAAACCTTAAAATTGTCTTTATTACTTATAAGCTATTAGTACTAAAAAAGCAAAGCTGCTTAAGGAAGAGCTGCTCAGGTTTTATGCCTCTCAGGAAGAGGCTTTGACAAAAGGTGTTATTTTTATTTTTACAAATGCCGAATCTTCTGATACTATTCTATCATTATTTGTAGTCGTCTCATTTATTTATTTCTTCTTGTTAAAGGGTTACCTACTATGCAAGCGAAAGCTTCCAATCCGATTACTTCTTTTTTGAAAGCCTGGTTTGGGGATTTTCATAAAGAAGAGCTCAAAAAATTTCTAAAACTTGGTGTGATCTTTGCCTTCGTGATCGGAGTCTACTGGACACTTCGTCCACTCAAAGACTCTCTTTTCGGGTCAATCGTTGGTATTACTAACCAGCCGACTGCAAAATGGGTTTCCTTGGTTATCCTTTTCCCACTTGTTATTTTGTACAATAAGCTTATTGATAAATTCTCCCGTGAACGCTTGTTCTACGTTATCGGTCTTACCTATATTATCGGAATCATTATCTTTGGATTCTTATTCTGGAACCCAACTATTGGTTTAGCTAATACGGTAGCTGATAAAGGCCGTATTGTTGGATGGCTCTGGTATGTATTCGTAGAAAGCTACGGATCAATCGTGGTAGCGCTTTTCTGGGCATTTGCGGCTTCCTTAGTGAGTCCAAATTCTGCTAAGAAAGGCTTCCCAATAGTGGTAATGATCGGTCAGTTGGGTGCGATTTTTGGGCCTAAATTCTTGACCCCATTGGGTGCTCAAGTGTTTGGTACTGACGTTCCAACCGTATTTATTTGTGGTATCTTGATCGCTTTAATGATGCTCAGCGTTTACATCTTTATGAGAACTACTCCTAAGAGTGAATTGGCTGGATATCATACCAAAGATAAAGGTGCTTCTTCAGAAGTTGAACCTGGTTTCATGGAAGGCTTAGTTCTCTTATTGAAACAGCCCTATTTACTTGGTATTTTCGCTGTTATCGGTATTTACGAAATTATCGTTACTATTATCGATTATAACTTCAAATTCTTAGTTATGAGCCAATACTCTGGTGTTGATGCAACTAAATATTTGGGTGACTATGCAGTGATGGTAAACGTTGTATCATTCCTTTGCTTGTTGTTTGGTATTAGTAACATTCAACGTCGCTTAGGCATTAAAGTTTCCTTGGTTATGATGCCATTCATCGTTCTTGCGATGGTTTTAAGCTTTAAAGCTTACCCAGTAGTACACGTACTATTCTGGATCATGGTTTCTGCTAAAGCGATAAACTATGCGTTGAATAGCCCTGCATTGAAGACTTTATATGTTCCTACTAGCCATGACGTTAAGTACAAATCTCAAGCATGGATTGAAACCTTTGGTTCACGTGGTTCAAAAGCTACCGGATCAGGTATTAACATGTTACAAAAGACCTTTACCAAGAAGATGGGCGCAGAAGCTGGCTTAACAGCATTCATCGCTTTCTCATCTTACTTATCATTCGGCTTAATCGCTGCATGGGTTCTGGTTGCTATGTATCTTGGCAAAACTTATGAAAAAGCAGTCGCAAAAGACGAAGTTGTTTGTTAAGACAGCATAATATGCTAAATTAATTTTACATAAGAGCCTTCTTGAGCGATCTTGAAGGCTCTTTTTGTAATTAAAAGAGAGAAGCGAGTAATAGAAGTGGTGGAAATATCTTTTTATAATGCTGACTAATCGCTCTGGTCAAAGGGGAAACTGTATATGGGGTTGAGGGTTGCCAATCTCTTCAAATCGTTATTTAATGTTGCGCCACACGAACGGCTCAAATTATTTCTGTTGTCTACAACATTTTTCTTTGTTATTGCTGCTTATACCATCATTAAAGAACTTAAAGATTCAATCTTTATAGCTATAGTTGGCAAAGAGGGAATTCTCTATGCCAAGCCTTTGACTATGTTTGTTTTGATTCCGGCAATTCTCTTTTACGCGTATTTAGTTGATCGTGTTCGCCGTTATCAATTGCTGTATATCTATGCAATATTCTATGGGATTTTAGGCTTAGTTTTTGCAGTGCTTTTAAATCATCCAACGATCGGATTAGCAAATACCGAACCTAATTTTAATAGAATCTTTGGTTGGCTGTTTTATTTCTTTGTTGAAGGTTATTCACCCTTTATGGTGAGTGTTTTCTGGGCATTTGCAAACTCAGTGACTGATGCTAAAGAGGCGAAAAATAACTATGGCCTCATGGTATCAGGCTCTAAATTGGGTGGTATGGTGAGCGCCGGATTAGCCTGGATGCTTTTAAG
>CAYSAX010000091.1:0-5224 GCA_964429045.1 uncultured Pseudomonadota bacterium | reverse complement strand
AGGTACTTGATCCCACGATGTATGCAGTTCTTCCAATGGCGTTAAGTACAAGTGGATATCCTTGATATCCAAGTTTGATAGATCTGCGCCCCAGTTTGGCAATGGTACGCGCTCAAAGATCTCAAGCGAACGCAATCGAAAATCTGTCATCCATCCTGGTTCATTTTTTTGCTCAGAGATTTGGATCACGATCTGCCGATTTAATCCTTTATCGGTCTTAAAACACAAATAGGGATCTTTATGGTTGGCTAATTGCATCATAGCCTCGTAATTCCACCTGCTGTGCAAGTTGGTAAGATCCAGACAGCTGTATGGTACCATTTTTAATAATATGCACCATATCAGGCTTAACATAAGAAAGCAGTCGTGGATAGTGAGTAATAATAATCAATGCAAGTTCTGGATTTTGCTCTCGCGCATAATGCAACCCTTGAGCAACCATCTTAATTGCATCAACATCAAGACCAGAATCAATCTCATCAAGAATAGCAACGGTAGGCTGGAGCATCAGCATCTGTAAAAGTTCTAATTTTTTCTTTTCTCCTCCGGAAAATCCATAGTTGAGTGACCGATGCGCAAAGGATAGATCCAAACCCAAGATCTCCATCTTTTGATACAAAAGAGCTTGAAACTCTTTAGCGTTCAACGATTGCTTAAAACGTGCATAATAGGCCTCTTTAATAAAGTTATAAACAGTAACTCCGGGAATCTCATACGGATGCTGAAAACTTAAAAACAAACCAACGTGAGCCCGTTTATCTACTGCAAGGTTTGTGATATCGACATTTGAAAATAGGATAGACCCTTGAGTGATCTGGTAACTCGGATGACCCATCAAGGCGTGAGCAAGAGTACTTTTACCAGACCCATTAGTTCCCATAATAACATGGACAGAACCGGGATCGACCGTTAAATCGATAGAATTTAAAATAGTTTTTTGTTCGATGCCAACCTGAAGATTGCAAATCTGTAAGAACGACTTCATGGTTGTATCACGCATGCATTGCCATCTACACAACTTTTCGTTCGATGCCACGTTGCCAATCGCCAGCTGATACAACCTGAAACAACTGCACTCATAACCGATACGAAAATAGAGTGCCTTTCAAAAAAGGTCTTTTTACATTCGGCAATCATTTCGGTATAAAGTTCAACTAAATGAACATCTTTTTTATCTCGTGCGGCTTTACGAACTATCTTGAGTTGCTCAATATTTCTTGTTCTGAATATTTCGGCACCAATTGAGTTTGTTGCTTTAGATAGGAATGTTTCCAATAAAGTTTTGGTAGAAACCTCAACCAGTTGTTGCGGGGTGATGGCATTCAATGGTAGAACCATAGAAATAAAAATAAGACAAATATATTTAAACATGAGATCCTTAAAAACAGCTAAAAGCCTTTTAAATCAGTATAAATCTCTTGGTGATTAAATCTAGAAGGAATGCTATGAACTGTCAATTTGCACTTATCTTTCTAATTATAGGTAATACTATATTGAGCATGGATGAACCACCAAAACCTTCTAACCCATCTAAAGCCTCCTCAAAATCTCAGGTGATACGCCCGACCAGGCCGGTTTTGAAAGGATCTGTAATTACTCGCCATCAATCATCAAAAGAGCTTTCCCAGTCAATTAATCAAAAAATAGGTCCTGCTTTGATGGAGGCAGTTCATGATGGTGATTACGAAAGGGTTAAAGAGCTACTACTGATAAAATCCACTGCAGTAAATTTTGTAAGTCCGACCCAAGAGACTCCTTTATATGCCGCTCTTATGGCTCCCAATTATCATCATAAAATACTGTTAAAATTTTTGGCCTGTCATGCTGACTTAACCAAAGTCGTTAAAAATAAAAAACCTGTTGCTCTTGCTTTAGAAAAAGAAAATTTAAAAGCAGCATTAGCATTATTCTATGCAGGAGCTCCAATAACTGAAGAAACAATATTGGACCCATCATTTTTAGCAAAAGAACTTTTTTATGAAATTAAAAAAGGACGTCTTGATCGTATAAAAAAACTTATTAAATTGAATGCCCCTATTAACATTCGCAGAAAACAAGATCAGACAGGTAATGGAGAAGAAGAAACACCGCTCCTATGCACTATCGATGTTCCTGAAAAATTTAATAGAGATATATTTGAAGAAATTGTAGCAATCGCTGATGTTAATTTCTGCGCTGAGAATAAGTTAAGCCCATTATATAAAGCAGTTCTTTGTAATAATGAAGAAGCCGCATGTCTATTAGTATTAAAAGATGCTGATTCTCAATATACTATGCCACTGTATCAAGACCAATCTCCAAACATTTTACAATTGGCAGCACTTATGAAAATGACTGAATTAGTCAAAACAATTAATAGCATAAAATTAAGCAAAAGCATTTCAGCAGAAAAACTCAAAGAAAAAATTAATGCAGATGAATTGTTTGCACAATTAGTCCGCCAAACAACACCGCGCCGAACTAAATCACCACGCGCAGAAGCTCCGAAACCGTAATAATTCCTTGCGCAACTTTTTGTAACCCGTCTTGCATCATAGTCTGCATTCCATCAGTCTTTGTCTGATTCATTATCTGTCCAAAGGATGGATGCTGCACAATTAATGCGCGCAATTCATCGGTCATAGAAAGGAATTCAAAAATACCGATTCTTCCTTTAGTACCTAAATTGGCACAGAGCTGGCAACCGGTGCCCTGAAAAACAGACGAGAGCTTTACCTTATGTTTTTCAAGGATTGCATTTTCTTGTGCCGTGAGAGCCCGTTCAATTTTACATCCGTTGCAAATTCTGCGCGCTAAGCGTTGCGCTAATACACCACTAATAGCCGCGTTAATTAAAAAAGGTTCGATTCCCATATCCATTAATCGCATGACAACACTGGGAGCATCGTTAGTATGAATGGTACTTAAAACTAAATGGCCCGTAAGCGCCGCTTCGATTGCAATTCCCGCAGTTTGTTTATCCCGAATTTCACCAACCATCACTACATCAGGATCTTGACGCAACAATGAACGAATGCCTTTTTCAAAGGTAAACCCCGCATCGGGATGAATTTGCGCTTGGCAAACACCCGGCACGCAATATTCAACCGGATCTTCCAGGGTAACAATATTTTTTTCTGGTGAACTCAGTTGCGCCAGCGATGCATACAAGGTTGTAGTTTTTCCCGAACCGGTCGGACCAGAAACTAAAAAAAATCCATTTGATTGTGCAAGCAATGCCGTAACTTGAGTTGCCATAGCAGAAGTAAATCCTAACTTATCCAGCGTCGCCGTATAATCTAAACGATTTAAAATCCGCACTACGACTTTTTCACCATAGATAGTGGGAAATGTTGAAACACGCAAATCCACTTCATGACCATCTCGCATAATGCGAAACTTTCCATCTTCCGGAACACGTTTTTCAGCAATATTAATAGATGCAAGAACTTTTAATCGTGCAATCATCTGCTGCATTATTTTTTCATTAACCGGATCATGATCATATAAAACCCCATCAATTCGCAGACGCACACGCAGCTGATCTTCTAATGGTTCAAAGTGAATATCAGAAGCAGATTTAATAATCGCATGTGCCAATAAATTATCAACAATACTGATTATTGGAAATTCTGATTCAGAGCCCCGCATAGTCAATTATTCCTCGTTATCAATATCTTTTTGAATGGCGGTTGCATCATCATCTTCTTCTGAAATTAAAGAATGAAAACGTTCTTCTTCGATCAACTGCTCATCTTGATAATCTTGTTCATCCATCAAATCAGTAAGTGATTTCTCATAAAATTCTTTAACCGCGTCTGAAATATCGCGCGCGAGTCCTACACGGAATTGAATATCTTCAGATGTATATGCGCCAAGACCAGATACTAAATCTGCATTATCGGGATTACTAGCTACCACAATAAGCACATCATCTTCCATCTCAAGCGGCACAATACCATTACGCAATAAAAAATCCTTAGGGAAATTGCGCAATAGTTCCGTATCAAAAAAATAACCGGTTACATCTACCGCAGGCACTTGATAGTACTCACTCAATGCAATTAAAAGAGGCGCTTCTTCTACCAAGCCTTCTTCTAATAAAAACTCATCGAAGGTATCACGATCAGCATTTTTAAAGGCACGCTGCATCGAGCGACCTTCTGCCTCATTAATAACTCCTTGTTTAACTAAAATTGTGCAGAGCTCTACGGCAAATTTCTCTTTTTTTTCCATCACTATTCCTTAACTTACTTTTGCACCAAAGCAAATGCCAATGATAAAACTAAAGATGAGCAATACATTCATTTTTGCCCAACTCCATAACATGCCTAAAAGATCTGCATCCGCATGCGCCGGCTCAACGCCACAACATTCTTGGAGTTTTATCCAGTTAAATTGGACAGATATTAAATCAAGATGATGCAAAATAATCATTAAAGTGCAAAACAAGACAAAAGCGATAATGTAATTTGCATAACGCTTCCACAAAAAACCGATAAGAAACCCGATCGCTAAAAAAAGCGCCATATCGAGCAATTTATATTTTGAAAAATTTAACTTCGCAGCAAGCTTATCAAAATGAAGTGAATTTTTTAATCGGTCAAACCAACCGACTTGAACTGTTGATGATGATCCAACCATACTCGTCTCCTTCAGTATTTAGCTCGAGTATAGTGGTTGAAGAAAGAGAGAAACAAGAGAAATAAAAAAGGCACCAAAAAATGGTGCCTTTTTTAACATTTTGAAAGAAATTGGTTTTATTTAACCAATGACTTTAATGCTTTACCTGCTCTGAATTTAGGAACTCTTTTTGCAGGGATTTGCATTTTCTTGCCAGTAGCTGGATTTACACCAACTCTGCTTTTTCTTTTCATAACGGTGAATGTACCAAAACCGGTCAATACAACGTCTTTATTTTGTTTTAAAGCGCCGCTCACTGAAGAGATAAATGCTTCTAAAGCATCTTTGCAGTGAGATTTTGACATCTTGGTCATCTTTGCCATGCTTTCTACTAATTTCGCTTTATTCATGAAATCATCCTTAATTTTAATTTTTTGTTTCAATATATTTTGAGCCAACAAAAACTAATACTAATTTGTACAATATTAGGACAAAAGAAATTGTCAAGTTTTTTTATTTAAATAACCTGAAATTTAAATTTTTATATGTGCAATTTAATTTTATTTTAACGCCAATATTTCATCATACATTTCAAGTTATTATTTTAGTAAATTTATAATTA
>CAYSAX010000090.1:0-5225 GCA_964429045.1 uncultured Pseudomonadota bacterium | reverse complement strand
AGAAAAGTTCACTAAGCGCTCCGGGTGGCGCAGGCGCAGCTGGCGCTAAAGCAGGAGATGATGCTAAAAAATCTGCTGCTGCAAAACAAGAAGATCAAAAAGCGAAGTATGAAGCAGATAAAAAAGCAGATCGTTTTGAAGGCACGTTCTTAGAAAGCATTGGAAATTTTGGTGCATTATTAGATGAGCTTTCAGTATTCAAAAATATTGATAAGCATATCAACATTGAAAAAGCTGCACCGGTCAATGAAGAAGTAGTGGGCGCAATTAAAACCGGTAGTAAATTAATTGGCGCGGCAACCACTGCAGTTAAGAACCTTAAAAAGCAACTTAACAATCTTAACGAAGCACAAAAGAAAGCATATAAAAAATCGATTAAAGATACTTATAAAGATGTTCGCTCAGATCTTGATAAGCTTTCAAATCAAATTGCTAATCTTGAAAAGCCTGATCAAGCACGTCAATTGGCAATGATTCCAAATCAACGGGAAAAGAATACCTTCATGTCAAAATACTTTGCGTATTTTGGAAGAAAATATGAATCGTATTTACAAAAAGTGGTTGATGATGCACGCAAAGGTGCTGGAGCAAATCCATTGCCGGCTGATATTCGCAGAATTGAAGATCTATTGAATAAGCCAAGCGTTCCTGACTTAAGTGAGTTACGTACTAAAATTCAGGAATTACACAAAACAGTTGATGGCTTATAACAATTCAATGTACATGTAATAAAAAAGGCACTTACTACAAGTGCCTTTTTTATTAATTTTAACACGAGATACAATGGCTAAGAAATGCGCGATCTTTTTTATTATATTTTATGCATACGCTTCTTGTTGTTCTGAACCACCACATGAAGAATCCAAAAAAATTTAATAAAAAAATATGCTCTTACTTATAGTGGAGTTGCACTAAAATTAACGAGTTTAGTACTGGGGATAAAAGGTGCCAAAAACGTTATTTGGCCTCAACAAAGCCATTATGTTATATCAATCAATAACAAAAGGGTATACTTCCTTGCTCTCAGTAAAAATTCTACTTTAATAAAGCAAGTAGCCAGTACTGCCGATTGCCTTTTAGGAGTAGTACTCTTTCGCGCTGGCAACTATCTTACTGCTTTAGCAAAGCGGTAGTTCATCGTAATTATACAAAGCAGAAAAACAACGACAATTAATCGTTGCCTTTTTTGTTTTCATTTTATTTTCAGAGAGCTTACATAATCGATAAATTATCAGTCATAAATATTGAAAAGTAAAACGCCGTGCGATTAACACGGCGTTTGTTTATGTATTAAACTATCTTTTGACAGCGTTCATCTAATTGACGCTCATTAACGCTGGTTTTCCATTGCCAGCAACGAGCACATTTTTGGCCAGGAGCTTTCTCAATTTTAACCGATAAGCCTGACATTTCTGATTGATCAAGTCCTTGAGCATCATCTTTAAGAACAACATCGGAAACGATAAAGAATTCCTCGAAGAATCCTTTATCGCCCTGCTTAGTTTTGCGTAAATCAGCAATCAATGATTTGAATAATGCTGCAGTTGGCGCATCACTGGAAAGATGCATGATTACTTGCGCTTCTAAGGAATGCTTAATGATCCCCTGAGCACGTAAGCCTTCAATCGCTTTCAATACCGCAGAACGAATATCACGTAGCATCTGCCAACGATCTTGATATAAGTTGCCATATTCCATTTCTTTTAATTGAATAAGCGGACGAATTTCATATCTATCAGAAGCAGTCGCCTCATAGTTAACTGATCCGGCAACATGATGCTGCGCTAGTAACTTCCAAACATCTTGTAGTTGTGCAAACTCCTGCATATGTATCGATTCTTTTTTATTCTTTTGATAATGATCAGATACCTGCTCAGCAGTGAAAGACATTATTGGTGCCATTAACCGAGTTAAAGTATCAAGGATATACCAACTTGCGGTTTGAGCTGAACGGCGCAGAGGGCCATCTGCTTTTTCCACATACAAGCGATCTTTGATGATATCTAAATAGAACGAACTTAATTGCACTGAGCAATAATCACCCATCATATGCGCAACAGCCGTAAAATCATATTCAGCATACGCATTGATAACGCGTACGTTTAATTCAAACAGTTCTTGTAACGCATATTGATCGATCAATAATAACTGATCGAGTGGCACTGCATCCTTTTGAATATCAAAATCATACAAATTTGAAAGTAAGAAGCGTGATGTATTACGCACTTTGCGGAATACTTCTTTGATATTATCTAACATAATTTTAGATACTACTGCTTCGCCAGAGATATCGATGCTTGAAGCCCAAAGGCGTAATCCATCAGTGCCCAAATCATCAATCATTTGCTGTGGATTAACCACGTTGCCCAATGATTTAGACATTTTTCTGCCTTGTGCATCAACAGTAAACCCGTGAGTCACGATTTCTTTCATCGGTGCTTTATCTTCGAGTACTACTGAAGTAAGCAATGAGCTTTGGAACCATCCGCGATGTTGGTCTTTTCCTTCAAGGTACATATTAGCCGGGAATGCTAATGCAGGATTTTGTTCAAGCACTGCATAATGGCTCACACCAGAATCAAACCAAACATCAAGAATATCGTTTTCTTTTTTAAATGAAGTTCCTCTACAGGTTGGGCATGCATAATCTTTTGGCAGCAATTCTTTTACTGTTGCATCATCCCAATATTCAATACCATGTTTCTCAACATTTTGTGCAACAAAATGTATGAGCTCCGGGGTGCTGTACGTGTAATCGCAACCGGTGCAAATTAATGCAGGAATTGGCACACCCCAGGTGCGCTGACGGGAAAGAACCCATTCTAAACGCCCTTCTAAGGTCGCTTTTAAACGATTGATAGATTTTTCAGGCAATGCATGAACGGTGTCTGCTTCTTTGATCGCATTTTCTTTAAGGCCATCTTTTGAAAGATCACAAAACCATTGTTTAGTTGCGCGGAAAATTAAAGGAGTGTGTGAACGCCAGCAATACGGATACGCGTGTTTAATGCTGGTCTTATGGAACATTTTACCCACTTCAGCTAACTTTTTGATCACCCAAATTTGGCCATCTTTGACCGGCATGCCCTCAAGTTCACTCGGATTGATCTCTTTGGTATATTTTCCATCAGGACTGATCGGAGAATAGATTTCGAGGTTATTACGAACTCCAACTTCATAATCTTCAGGACCACAACCAGGTGCGCAATGCACAAAGGCAGTACCATCATCAAGGCTCACGGTATCTGAAAGAATAAGCGGAACAGTCACATCAATAAACGGATGGCGAACGCGTGTGCCACCAGCTACTAACTGTTCAGCAACAAATTCAGCAACAACCTTTTTCTCTACACCCATCATCAGGCAAATTTTATCAGCAAGCGCTTGGGCAACAACGATTAAGGTATCGTTAATATCCACAACAACATATGATGCGCCCGGTTTAATTAGGACTGCTTTATTGAGCGGTAATGTCCAGGGAGTGGTTGTCCAGATTAATAAATTAACGGCGCGATTTCCAACGTTAGGAAATAATTTTGAAACGGTTTTTTCTTCAAGCGGGAATAAGACATACACAGAAGGATCTTTTTGATCTTGGTATTCAATCTCAGCTTGCGCAAGTACTGTTTGGCATTCAGCGCACCATGGTACTGTTTTATTTTTGCGTTCGATATAACCGCCTTCTACAAATTTAGCAAAGGCACGCAAGATTGATGCTTCATATCCATAACTCATGGTGATATACGGATTTTCCCAATCCATCAAAACGCCTAAGCGTTTGAACTCTTCACGTTGAATATCGATCCATTTTTGAGCATATGCGCGGCAGGCTTTTTTAAGTGCCGAGCCGGTAACTCCCGGATTTTCTTGCGTAACTTTTAATTCAATAGGCAAGCCATGGCAATCCCAGCCCGGAGTGATTGGTACATTTTTTCCCATCATTCGCTGCGATTTACCCACGATATCTTTTAAAATTTTATTATAGGCATGGCCGACGTGAATATTGCCGTTTGCATAGGGTGGACCATCATGTAAAATAAATTTCTCTTGGCCTTTATGACATTCAAAGGATTTTTTGTACAAATTTTCTTGCGCCCAGCGAGCGATCATTTGAGGGTCATCGACCTTTGCATCAGCTCGGATTGGAAAATCGGTGCGCGGTAAATTAAGCGTATCTTTATAACTCACTTGATTGGGAGTATTAGCTTGCTCTGCCATGGTATTAAAACCTTTTGCCTATTTATTGAATCTTAAATAGGTCTAGTGTACCCTTATTTTGTCTTTTTGTCAGGGGAAACACGTGAAAACTATCGGAAAAAAAATCGGCGTCTGGGGATTGGGCGTTGTTGGTAAATCAGCAATCACCTACTTTCATTCAAAAAATAATAGGGTTCAGGCACTCGATCGCCGAGAACCGAATACCCAAGAGCAGGCCTTTTTAACTGCCCACCACACTCCCTTTTTTTTACAAGACAAGCTCACTGAATTTCTTGAGCACAATGATTATATTCTGCCAAGTTGTGGCATCGATTTACGCCCCTACGCTACCTATAATCACAAGTTTCTTTCCGAACTTGATATCTTTCGCGCGGAATGCCATAAACCTATTATCGCCATTACCGGCTCAGTGGGTAAAACAACCGTCACCCATTTGCTTTCGCAGTTGATCGCACATCAAGGTAAAACGGTTTTTACCGGCGGCAATATCGGCGTGGGACTGCTCGATAGTATTGAACAGGCCAATAAGGCAGACTATGTAATTTTAGAAGTTTCGAGTTTTCAGCTTGAGCGGTGCAAAAGCTTTAAACCGCATCTTGCCTTGTGTACTAATATTCATGCTAATCATTTAGATCGTCATGGATCACTGGAATCATACATTGATGCAAAACTTCAAATCATTGCACATCAGGGCAGTGAGGATCGAGCTTTATTTTCTCTAGCCATGCAAGAACAGGTGAAAGTAAAAAATCCCAGCAGATCATTCTGTTTCTTTAGCAAAAAGGTATCTCATAACACGTAGAATTCAAAATAACGATCTTTTTCAGAAAGTTAACAGGATGAGAATAGATCTGACGAAGCATTCACTCTATCAAAAATTCGTAGCCTCCAAATATGCCGGGGTAACATTAGCCGTTATTTTTATGAATCTTCTCAAGATGATATATAACAAATCTCAAGAAGCTCAAGCAGATTGGCCCCGGTACTCGCCTTCTCCGGTTCAAGCC